>NZ_JBHVJT010000038.1:76332-84329 GCF_042798815.1 Kitasatospora sp. NPDC057738
ACGTTTCCGGTGTTGGTGACCAGGTAGGAGTACGTGACGGTCTGGCCCGCGGTGGAGACGGTCGTCGGGGAGACCGACTTGGCGATCGTCAGCGCCGGGGTCGAGGGCGGTGTCGCCGCGTTGAAGGAGTCCGAGGCCGTGACGGTGACGCCTGCGGTGGTGGTGGCGGTGACCGTGGAGGTGTCGGTCTCCTGGGTGCCGGGCTCCATCGCCGGGATGGTCCCCGTGCAGTCGAACGTCGCGCCCGGCACGAAGGGGCCGGCCCAGGTCGTACCGGTGGCCGGGCCGCCCAAGGGGGAGAAGTCGCAGGACAGGCCGGTGAGGGCCGGGCCGGACGTCGTGCTGTCGGTGACCTCCACGTTGCTCAGCACCAGCGACCCGTTGTTCCTGACGGTCATCGTCACCGGCGTCGGAGTGCCGGCGGGGACGGACTTGCCGGGTGCCGTGTTGTGGTCGCCGTTCGTCGGGCCCTCGTCGGTGGAGAACTTGACGATGGAGAGGTTGTTCCCGCCGCCGGAGTTGTTCCAGTTCGGGTTGTCCAGCGAGGTTCCGGCATTCTGGCTGGTGCCGTTCCCCATGGCGACCACGACGGTGTCCGAGAACTGCTTGAGGGTGTTGTCCGTGATCGTCACCGGCAGGATCAGCCCGACGCTCGTGTTCGCCGGGACGGTGACGGTGACCGAGATGCCGCTCGGAGTGCACGAGTTGAGGGTGGCCGTGCCGGTGTAGGTGACGTCGTTGCCCAGTGTGTTGGTGGCCGTGTCCAGGTTCTGCTGGGCGATGGTGGACGCGGGATCGGTGGAGTAGGGGAGTGCCAGCCCCGGCACGAACGCCGCGCAGTTGAAGGCCTGGCCGGCCTGGGCGGTGTCCGTGAACGTGGCCGTGGTGGCCGTCGTGCTCGCCGGGGTGTGCATCACCCAGACGATGTTCGTGTCCGGGAAGGCGGTGCCGGTGTAGATGAGCCCGTACTTCTCGGCGTTGGCGGGATTGCGGGGCGGCCACGGCTCGACGACGATCGGGGTGGTGAACGTGACCCCCGCGTTCGTCGTGTAGACGAGGTCCTGCGCGCCGTTGTTGTCGGTCGACAGCTGGGCGCTGATCGTGGTCTGCCCGCAGACGCCCGTGTGCGTCTCGACATAGGCGCCCATGGTGTACGTCACGACGGCGGGCTGGCCGGCGATGGTGGCGGTGCCGATGGCCGCGCCGGTGCCGTCCAGCACGGTCTGCGTGCCGGACGGGAAGTTCGCGAGCTGCGCCGGCATCGTGACCGAGAAGGTGTCACCCGCGTGGCTGCCGTCCGGGACGCACCAGGTGATCTGCGTGGTGACGGTCATCCCGGGATGGAGCGGCGCGGACGGCGATCCGGCCCAGGTGGTGGTGATACCGGTGATCGCATTGATCGAAGCGCTGTACGCGGGGGTCTGCGCCCCGTGGATCAGCACGGCCGCGAGCGCGGCCAGCACGACGACGGTCTGTCTGAGGGCAGGCCGCATCCTTGCCAGTAGTGGCATTGCTTCTCTCCTAGGAAATCCGGCGAACTCCATCCCGGAGCCGGTCGGCCTCCGACACCGCGGCCGATCGGCCGCGGGTGCGGGGTGTTCACCGTTGAGTCGCGTCGGCCGAATCCTTGCGGCGGCCGTTGAGTGCCTGGTGCGCGTCGGCGCCGGTCACGCTATGGAGCTTCTCGTCGTCACCCGCGACCTCCTCGGGGCCGGAACACCTGAATGGCTCTGCCGGGATCCGGGCCGGCCACACGCATTCGGGCGAACCGGCTTCCGTCCGATTCGACGGAGCGTGGTGAACGCGCCTCATCGGCATGACGTGGGTCGGCTCGCAGCAGTGCGAGAGAACGCACCGTCACATGCTGGATGCACAGCAGATGGTACGTGTCGGTACAGATCTTCCGGCGATTCTCCCTACCTGGCGCGTCGAGGGCGCGCAAGTCGAGGAGGAGACGCGATTGGGCCCGACCGGCCCGACCGGCCCGCACCGTCGGAGCTGCCGAGGCACCGGGGCCGGGGGCGAAGGCCGGGCCGGTGAGGCCGACAGGCGGTGATGGGGCCGGAAACGCGGACAGGGACCGGTGCCGGGTGGCGCCGGTCCCTGTCGGGCCGCGGGGGTGGGGCGAGGTCAGTAGGAGTCGGGGGTGTGCTGCTGCGGCGGGTGGGTGTCCCTGGGGGTGAAGGCGGTGGCCCAGGGGGTGGTGACGGTTTCCAGGACGCCGGGGGCCCGGGCCGGCGCCGGGGCGGGCTGCGGGGGGAGCGGTTCGGCGGCGCGGAGCTCGTCGATGCTCCTGGTCATGCCCGTCTTGAGGCGCGGCGTCAGGGGCTTCTCGATGAGCCGGTGGACCAGCCAGGAGGCGACGAGCATGCCGGTGACGACGATGGCGACCGCCGTCCAGGGCTTGGTGCCGTGGTCGTAGAGGGCGCGCAGGGCGGTCCAGCCCATGGCCTCGTGGAGGAGGTAGAGGGGGTAGGTGAGGGCGCCGGCGAAGGTGAGCCAGCGCCACTGGATCCGGGAGCCCCAGCCCATGGCCACCGCGGTGATCACGAGGTAGGAGAGGGTGGTCAGCAGGACGGCGGGCCAGGTCGGCAGCTCGGGCCGGCCCAGGACGGTGTTCACGTCGTGCTGGTGCTGGATGGTGTAGAGCACCGAGAGGATCCAGCTGATCCCGACGATGCCGAAGAGCATGAGGTTGGGACCGTACCGGTGGACCAGGTAGAGCGCGAGGCCGGCGACGAAGAACGAGGAGACGTCCGACATCGCGAAGAACTCCAGGACCGGCCACTTGGTGCTCGCCGAGACGATGCCGGCGACCGTCCAGATCGAGCAGAAGGCCACGATCCGCCGGTAGGTCACGCCCTGCCACACCACGATGGCGAACAGCAGGTAGAAGCGCAGCTCGGCCCAGAGCGTCCAGTAGACGGCGTCCACGTTCGGGATCCCCAGGCCCACGTGGAACATGGTGAGGTTGGCGAGGACCTGCTCCGAGGGGAGCGGCTGGCGTACGAGCGGCCACATCGTCACGACCGCGGTGGTGAGCAGGACGGCGAACCAGTACGCGGGGTAGAGCCGGATGACCCGGGAGCGGACGAAGTCGCCCACCGGACGGCCCCAGCTGCTCATGCAGATCACGAAGCCGCTGATCACGAAGAACAGGCAGATGCCCGTCCAGAGGTACGCGGCGGGCGCGGAGGCGCGGTGGAACACCTGCTCGGCCGGCTTGCCCCAGGCGCTGATCTCGGGCTTGGTACCGCCGCCGTAGCCGATGTAGTGGTGGAAGACCACCATCAGCGCGGCCAGGATGCGCAGGCCGTCCAGGACGGCGAGACGGCCGCCCTTGGCGGATTTGCGGCGGCCCGAGGAACCTGGTCGTTGCCGGGGGAAAATGCTCACGGCTGACGATAACGCACGCCCTGTAAGCCGCTTGCAGGCCCCTGCGCATGACAGGGCAGGGCGGCGACGGGCTGCGGCAGGGCGTTTTCCCGTGGTCGAGGCAAGTGCTGGGAGGGGCAGGGCCGCCTCCGGAGGCGGGGCGGGGGCGGGGGCGGACGGCGCGGTCGGGGAAGGCCGGGGACCGGCCGGGCGGACGGTGCGGTCGGGGAGGGCCGGGGACGGCCGGGGACGGCCGGCCCTCGGGAGTTCCGGACGCGCGCGCCCCGGCGCGGGAGTGGACCACCACCCCGCGCCAGGACGCACGACGCATCGGCGCGCGGAGGGCGCGCCGATCGGGGGACGCCGGTCGGAGGGCGTCGGTCAGAGCGTGCCGGTGATCGTGGTGCCGGTGTGGTTGCCCGGGATGGCGGTGAGGTCGAGGTTCTCGGGGGTGGCCCAGGTGCCGTCGTTGTGGCGGGCGGTGAGCAGGACCCTGTTGTCCGTGGTGGCGACGGCGAACACGGCGTCGGTGTCGACGGGCGCGGCGCTGATGCTGGTGCCCGTGACGTTGCCGATGACGCCGCCGAGGGACGTCACGGGCTGCCAGCTGTGGTTGAGGTAGCGCATGGTGTGGTACTGGCCGTCGCTCGCGATGAGAGCGAGGTTGAGGTCGTTGCCCTGGCGGGAGACGGCGACGCCGCTCACCGGGCCGGTGCTGCCCGCGGCCTCGGAGACCGCCCCCCAGGTGCCCCAGCTGCCGGAGCCGGTGCGCAGGGTGTGGTAGACCTTTCCGCCGGCCACGGCCGCGATGTGCAGTTCGGGTCCGGCGTCCCCGGACGCTCCGGCGGCCGAGATGGCGGTGATGCCGTTGAGCGGACCGGTGACGTCGGTGACCACGTTGAACGGGGTCCACTGGCCGGCGCCGTTGCGGATGGAGTGGTAGAGGGTGCCGTTGGCGACCACGACCACGTGCAGGTTGTCGCTGATGGAGGCGATGGAGACCTGGGTGATGCCGCTGAGGTCCGTGAGGGCGACGTTGAGGTCGGCGAACGTCTGCTTCCAGCCGCCGTCGAGGTTGCGGATGGCGTAGTGGAGGTGCCCGTCGCCGCCCAGGGCGATGATGTGGGTGTCGGCGTTGATGCCGGCCGAGGCGACGGCGCGCACCCCGCCGATGGAGCCGGCCGTGGCCTGGACGTCCTCGTACGGGGTCCAGGTGCCGTCGTAGAGACGGCTGGCGAAGTAGAGGTTGGCGTCGCTGCGCACCAGGGCCTGGGTCTTCCAGCCCAGGGACTTCGCCCGGGTCTGCTGCACCCAGCCGGCGACGTTGTCGACGCGGGTGTTGTAGGCGCCGGTGCGGGTCTCGGTCTCGCCGAGGCAGCCGCCCTGCCAGGAGCGGGAGGCGACGGCGACCAGCTCGGCCCTGCCGCCCGTCTCGCGGATCACGGGGGCGCCGGTGTCGCCCTTGCAGATCGCCGCGCCGCCGGTGCCGGTCGTGCCGAGGCCGGTGGCGGCCACGGTGTCGAGCGAGAAGGCGCCGGTGTGGAGCTTGCCCGGCACCCACTCGTCCTTGGTCCGGCCGTACGCGGGCACGCGCAGCGTCTGCCCGGCGGTCGGCGCGGCGGTGGCGACCGCCAGCGGGGCGATGCCGTCGACGGGCGTGGCCAGGCGTGCCATGACGAGGTCACGGCCGGCGTACGGCACCAGCTCGGACACCTCGGCGGTCCTGCCGCCGGTGGTGGTCAGGTCGGTGCGGCCGACGGTGGCGACGGTCTTCCACTTCGGCGCGCCGGCCGCCAGGGCCTGCGGCTGCGCCGGGTCGTCGGCGAAGCAGGAGGCGGCGGTCAGCACCCAGTTGCGGTCGACCAGCGCACCGGTGCAGGTGCGCAGGGTGTCGCCGATCGCCAGGCGCGCGGTGAAGGCGTAGGACCCGTCGGCGGCCGCGTTGCCGACCACGGCGCCGGCCGGGGGCGTGGCGAGGGTCGTCAGGGCTCCGGCGGCGAGGACGGCGGTCAGCGCGCCCGCCCGCAGGTTGCGGGACGAGGAGTTGCGAGGCATGAGTGGGCTCCCGAACGTGAGAGGTGGTGATGCGGGGCGGTGGCGGTCAGCCGGTGACGGTCAGCTCGACGAGGGCGGCCTTGTCGCCGCCGGTGCCTTCGCCGACTCCCTGGAAGCCGTTCGTGGGGACGTCGACGGTCTGGGTGGTGGTGCCGACGGTGAGGCCGGCGCGGACCGCGCGGCCGCCGCTGGTCTGGACGAAGAAGACGTCGGGCAGCTGGAGGGAGAGGGTTCCCGTCGTGCCGGTGACGGTGAAGCAGATCTGGTTGTCCGGGTTGCCCGGGGCCAGGGTCCCGATCTGGATCTGGTTGGGCTTGCCGCAGTCGGCGAGCAGGATGTGGCCGTCGCCGCGCAGCAGCTTCACCTTGGTGATGGCGGCGGCGCCGGGGTAGGAGAAGTCCTCGACGGCCGGCGGCGCGGCGGAGTTGTCCGCGGGGGTGGTGTCGGCGGCGGCGATCGCGGTGGCGCCGCCGAGGGCCGCGGCGGTCACCGCGGCGGTGGCCAGCCAGCGGCGGGCGGTGGTGGTGCGCAGGGGGTTGTGGGTCACCTGGGGCTCCATCGGAAGGTGAGCGGGGCGGGCGCGGGTCAGCCGGTGACGCGAAGTTCGAGCAGGGTGGTGGGCTTGCCGCTGCCGTTGCCGCTGCCGATCCCGACGGGGACGGCGGTGCCCTTGGCGATGTCGATGCTCTGGGAGGCGCCCTCGCTGGTGAGCTTGGCGTTGACCGAGTAGTCGTCGGTGCGGATCCGGAACACGTTGGGCACCTCGACGGCGAGGTAGCCGGTGGTGCCGGTGGCGCGGAAGCAGATCTGGTTGCCCTTGTCGTTGGGCAGGTCCCAGCTGAGCACGCTGATCTGGTCGTCGACGGCGCAGTCGGACAGCACGATGTGGCCGTCGCCGCGCAGCAGCTTCACGTTGGGGTACGGGGCCGGGCCGGGGTGGACGAAGTCCTCGACGGCCACCGGCGCGGCCGAGTTGTCCGCCGGGGTGCCGTCGGCGGAGGCGATCGCCGTGAGGCCGAGCGTGGCGGCCGCGGCGACGGCGCCGCCAACGAGCCAGCGGGACATGCGCTTTGACATGCCTAATCCTTTTCGTTCATCTCGCGTTGCCCTGATGGGCAGATCTTCGGAATCGGGTGACCGGCCTGAATGGTGGGCGAACCAGCCGGGTGTGGCGCAACGTCATTGTCGGTGCGAATGACATGAATTGACTGCGCCACAGATGTCGGAGCCGCAGGCGGAATCCGGCCCATCGAACCAGACGGGCCGGTGCCCGGACAACCACTTTCGGCGACTGGCCAGGCAAGATGTCACGCTTTCAAGGTCATTGGGTGCTTGTTGGCGATGCGGTTGTATTTGCTTGGCTATGCTCGCCGTCGGGTGATTCATTGCGCTCGCTTTGCCCGGCAACTCCCAGAATTCGTGGACGCTCTGATGGGACGTCATTTATCGTGGCTCCGCCGCGGCCGGGATACGGCCGACGTCGACACTGGAGGTTTCCCGTGCGCCAATCGATATCCCGCTCACGACGGCGAGGGAGGGGAGGGCCGCCGCTGCTGGGCAGGCTCTCCCTGGGGCTGTTGCCACTGGTTCTCACGGCGGGGCTGGTGGGGGCCGCGGGTCCGGGCGCCGCCGCCACCGGGCCGGCCATCGGGCAGGTCCAGCCGAGCGACCGCGAGCGTGCGGTGCAGGCGTGGCTCAACGGCGGCCCCCGGCTCCACGCGCTCGCGGAGGCCGCGCTCGCGGGCTCCGACCAGGACGTGAAGCGGTTCGTCGAGAACGAGCTCGCCGGGGCGCAGAGTGCGGACGACCTGCTCGCTGCCACGCAGATCTCCAGTGTGGGCGGGCCGAAGGTCCGCGAGGCCGCGGACAAGGCGATCGACGGGACGGCCGCGGATCGGCGTGCCTTCCTGGAGGGCGGCTGGCAGGCGGCGCTCGACGCGGACCGGCGGCTGTGGATCACCCGGATCACCGACCCCGCGATGGGTGCCGGGCGGAATCTCCAGGCGGCGGGTGATGCCGCGCTGCGCAGCAACACCAGTGACGACCTGCAGAAGTTCCTGACGGAGACCCAGTTCACCGCGAAGGACAGCGACGACCGGGTCAAGCTGGTCCAGATCCTGAGCTCCGGTGGCCCCAACGTCCAGGCGGCGGCGCGGATCGCGCTGAACGGGTCGATCCAGGACGTGCGCGACTTCCTCGCGACCGGCCAGTACATCGCGCAGAGCCGTGACCAGGAGCGCGCGAGCATCGCGCAGCTGGCGCAGCAGGCGAAGGACGCGAGCGCGCAGGCGGCCCAGGAGACGGCCGCGGCGATCGAGGCCAAGGACCAGGCGGTCCACAACTCGGAGCTGGCCAAGGCGGATGCCGCGCGGGCGGCTGTCGAGACGCAGCAGGCCGGCAATGACACGGCCAAGGCCACGGAGGCGGCGAACAGGGCCGCCGGCGCGGCCGACCGTGCGGGTGCGGCGGCGCAGACGGCGCTGACCGCCGCGCGTGCGGCCAACGCCTCGGCGCGCGCCGCCGCCGTCGCGGCGTCGAACGCGGCGGCGGCCGCGGCGGGTGCCCAG
>NZ_JBHVJT010000039.1:0-59773 GCF_042798815.1 Kitasatospora sp. NPDC057738
GTGCTCTGGTTGATCGCCGTCGGCCTCGCCTCGACCGGTGCGGAGCGCGCCCGCGGGCTGACCGAGGAGCTGGCCGCTCAGCACGAGGAGACCCGGGCCGCGCTGGTCGCCGCGGGCACGGCCCGGCAGGCCGAGACGGCCGCCGCCGACCGCGCCGCCGCCGCGCTCGCCGAGCGGGACGCCGCCCGCGCCGAGCAGTCCCGCGCCGAGGCGGACGTCACCGCCGCCCACACCGAACTGGCCCGGCTGCGGGCCGAACTCGACGCCGAGCGGGCCGGGGCGCAGACGGAGCGGGCCCGGGCCGAGTCGGAACGCGCCGAGCTGGCCCGGATCGTCGAGGGGGTGCTGCCCGAGGTGGTGGCGAAGCTGCGGGCCGGCGCCGCGGTGGACAGCGCGCTGGCCGCCCACCGCAAGCACCCCCAGTACGCGCTGCTGCGCGCCGTCGGCGAGGAGATCGGCCGCGGCGAGCGGCTGCGGGCCGCCGCCCTGGCCGTCTGCGCGACCGCCGCCGGGCGGGTCCAGGCGCTGGCCACGAGCATGCACGCCGAACTGCGCGAGATGCAGCACCGGCACGACGAGGAGGTCCTCGGCGACCTGCTGAGCCTGGACCACTCGACCGCCCAGGCGGGCCGGATGGCCGACAGCATCGCGGTGCTCACCGGCGCCCGCTCGGGCCGCCGCTGGGCCAAGCCGATCGCGGTGGAGTCGGTGCTGCGCGGCGCGCTCGGCCGGATCGGCGCCTACCAGCGGGTGCGGCTGCACAACGCCAGCACCGCCGCGGTCGCCGGGTACGCGGCCGAGGGCGTGATGCACGCGCTGGCCGAACTGCTGGACAACGCCACCAACTTCTCCGCCCCGCCGGCCGAGGTGCACGTCTACGTCGAGGAGGTGCCGGCCGGGCTGGTGGTCACCGTCGAGGACAGCGGGCTGGGGCTGAGCGACAGCTGGCTGCGCCGGGCCGAGCGTGCCGTCTGCGCCGAGCCGCTGGACCTCACCACGCTCTCCGCCGGTACCCGGCTGGGGCTCGCGGTGGTCGGCGTGCTGGCGCGCAAGCACGGGCTGCAGATCTCCTTCCGGCCTTCGGCGCGCGGTGGCACCGGCGTGGTGATGCTGATCCCGCCGCGGCTCGTCACGCACCCGGTGCCGACGGCCGCCCCGGCGCCCGTCCAGGCGTCCGTCCCGGCGCAGACGCCGCCCGTGGAGACCGCGCGCCCCGCGCTCACCTCGGCGCGTCCCGCACCCGTCTCCCTGCCTCCGGTGCCCGCCTCCCTGCCTCCGGCGCCCTCCGCGCAGCGGACCCCGGCCGGGACGCCGACCGCCACCGGGACGCAGACGTCCACCGCGCCCGCCCTGCCGGCCGCGCCCGCCCGGATGACCGACAGCGGCCTGCCGCAGCGCCGGCGCGGACAGACGCTGGCGACCGGCGCCCCCGCGACGGCCCGGACCGCGAAGGCCGTGAGCACCGACGCGGTCGGCGCGGCCGCCCGGTTCGGCGCGTTCCGCCGGGCCGCCGCCCGTCCCGCGGGGGCCGAGCAGCCCCCCGCCGGGGCGCCGACCACGGATCCCGACACCATGCCCGACGCTTCCCCCGTCACCGAGAAGGACACCTGATGAGCAGTGCCACCGACCGCGACCTCGACTGGCTGTTGGAGAACCTGCTGGCGGCGACCCCCGGCACCCGGCACGCCCTGGTCCTCTCCGCCGACGGCCTCAAGCTCTGCCACACCGCCGGACTGAGCACCGACCAGGCCGACCAGCTGGCCGCCATCGCCTCCGGCCTGCAGAGCCTGGCGCACGGCGCCTCCATCGAGTTCGGCGACGGCAGCGGCGGCGTACGGCAGTCGATGACCGAGTTCCACGGCGGCATCCTGTGCATCGTGGCGGCCGGTGAGGGCGCGCACCTCGCGGTGGTCACGGACGACGACGCGGACGTCGGCGTGGTCGGCCACAACATGCACGGCCTGATCGAGCAGATCGGGGTCCACCTCAGCGCGCCCGCCCGGGAGGCGGAGGGCGAGGCCGCCGCGCGAGAGAGCGCCGGCATATGACTGCCGGGCCGGTGCTGCCGGGCCGTGACGACGACCCGGACCGCCTCTACACCATCACCCGGGGCCGCAGCCGGGCGCCGGAGAACGCCTTCGACCTGGTCACCCTGATCGTCGCCGAGCGGCAGCCGGCGCCGGGGATGCAGTCGGAGCACGCCCGGATCCTGCGGATGTGCGAGGCCCCGACCGCCGTCGTGGAGGTGGCGGCGGAGCTGGCGCTGCCCGTCTCAGTGGTGAAGATCCTGCTCGGCGACCTGCTGGAGTCCGGGGCGGTCACCGCCCGCCACCCCCGGTTCGCGCCGAACAAGGCCCGGCTGCCCGACCTCGACACGCTGAAGCAGGTGCTGCATGGCCTCCAACGGCTCTGATGCGTGGGACGCCGATGTTGACGCCGACGCCGACGCGGGTGCCGCTGCCGCTGCCGCTGCCGGCGTCCGGCCCGCCGGCGCGCGCACCCCGCTGCGGGCGACGGCCGACAACGCGCTGAAGATCGTCGTGGTCGGCGGCTTCGGGGTGGGCAAGACCACCCTGGTCGGCTCGGTCAGCGAGATCCGCCCGCTGAACACCGAAGAGGTGATGACCAGGGCGGGCGAGGGCATCGACCCGGCCGGCGCCTGGGGCAAGCGCTCCACCACGGTCGCCTTCGACTTCGGCCGGATCACCCTCTCCGAGCGCCAGGTGCTGTACCTGTTCGGCGCGCCCGGCCAGGAGCGCTTCTGGTTCCTCTGGGACCGGCTGTTCAGCGGCGCCCTGGGCGCGGTCGTCCTGGTGGACACCCGGCGGCTGGAGGACTCCTGGTACGCGATCGACCGACTGGAGCACCACGGCACGCCGTTCATCGTGGCCCGCAACAACTTCGGCGAGCCCGGCCACACCCTGGAGCAGGTCCGTGAGGCGCTGGACCTGCCGGCCGGGGTACCGCTGGTGGACTGCGACGCGCGCAACCGCGAGTCCGGCAAGCAGGTGCTGATCGCCCTGGTCCACCACCTGGCCGCCCTGGCCGGGGCCGACGAGGAGGCCCTGACCGGCGGGGCCGCTCCGGCCGTTGCCGCCGGGGTCGATGCCGCCGGGGCCGTTGCCGCCGGGCGCGATGCCGCTCCGGCCGTTACCACCCGGGCCGTTGCCGCCGGGGCCGAGGAGCCCGCCCAGGCAGGGTCCCGCACCGTGATCTACGAGGAGAGCACCCCGTGACCGAGCCCGCCGCCACCCCGCCCCCGGGCTGCCCGGCGCACGCCGGCGCCACGCCGCTGTACGGGCCGCGCTTCCAGACCGACCCGTCCCAGCTCTACCGCGAGCTGCGCGCCGCGCACGGCCCGGTCGCCCCGGTCGAGCTGGCCGGCGGCGTGCCCGCCTGGCTGGTCATCGGCTACCGCGAGCTCCAGCAGGTGACCGGCCGGCCGCAGCTGTTCGGCCGTGACTCCAGCCGCTGGCACGCCTGGGAGACGCTGCCCGCCGACTGGCCGCTGAAGCCGATGATGGCGCCCGTGCCGTCGATCCTCTACGCCGAGGGCGAGGAGCACGTCCGGCGTTCGCGCGCGGTCACCGACGCGCTGGCCGGGATCGACCCGTACGAGCTGCGCAAGCACGCCGAGGAGATCGCCGACCGGCTGATCGACGAGTTCGCCGGGCGCGGCGAGGCCGATCTGGTCGCCGAGTACGCGCACCGGATGCCGCTGCTGGTGCTGTGCCGGGTGCTCGGCCTGGACGAGGAGCAGGCGCCGCAGCTGATCGCGGCGCTGCTGGCGATGCTGGACGGCGGCCCGGACGCGCCGGCCGGCGCCCAGCGGCTGTTGGAGCTGATGCTCGCGCTGGTCGAGGAGAAGGCGGAGTACCCGGGCGCCGATGTCGCCTCGCGGATGCTGGCGCACCCGGCCGGGCTGACCCACGACGAGGTGATGCGCGACCTGCGGGTGCTGCTGATCGCCGGCCACCAGCCGAGCTCGTACTGGATCTCCAACGCGCTGCGGCTGATGCTCACCGACGAGCGGTTCGCCGCCTCGCTGGCCGGCGGCCGGCGCAGCATCAGCCAGGCGTTGAACGAGGCGCTCTGGGAGGACACCCCGACCCAGATCTTCGCCGGCCGCTGGGCGGTCCGTGACACCCAGCTGGGCGGCCAGCGGATCGCCGAGGGGGACATGGTCCTGCTGGGCTTCGCCGGGGCCAACGCCGATCCGGCGGTCCGGCAGGCGGACGGCCGCGCGGCGGAGGGGAACCGGGCGCACATGAGCTACTCGTACGGCGAGCACGGCTGCCCGTTCCCGGCGCAGGAGGCGGCCGAGGTGATCGCCACCACCGCGATCGAGGTGCTGCTCGACCGGCTGCCGGACCTTCGGCTGGCGGTGGCCGAGCACGCGCTGGTGTGGCGGCCGTCGGCCTGGGTGCGGGGGCTGGTGGCGCTGCCGGTCTCGTTCACCCCGGGCCACCCGGCCTGATCATTCAACACCCGCCGTTCGAAAGAGAGTTGTCGATGACCGCTGCCCCGGCCCGAATCGTCCTCGACCCGCTGGCCCGTGACAATGCGGCCGAGGGTGCGCTGCTGCGGGCCGCCGGTCCGGCGGTGCCGGTCGAGCTGCCCGGTGGGGTCGCCGCCTGGGCGGTGACGCGGCACGCCGCCGCGCGCGACCTGCTGACCGACGCCCGGCTGGTGAAGGACGCCGCGCACTGGGCGGCGTACCAGCGCGGCGAGGTGCCGAAGACCTGGCCGCTGATCGGTCTGGCGGTGCCCGGCCCGAGCATGGTGACCACGGACGGCGCCGAGCACCGCCGGCTGCGGGCGCTGGTCGCGCAGGCCTTCACCCCGCGCCGGGTGGAGCTGATGCGTCCGCGCGTCGAGGAGATCACCCACGCGCTGCTGGACGCCCTGGCGGCGGGCGAGCCGGTGGTGGACCTGAAGACGGCCTTCGCCTTCCCGCTGCCGATGACGGTGATCTGCTCGCTGCTGGGCGTTCCCGAGTCGGACCACGGCCTGCTGCGCGACCTGTACGAGCGGTTCTTCGGCATCAAGCCGAACCCGGAGGGCATCCAGGCGACCGTCGCCGCACTGAACGCCTTCGTCAACGGCCTGGTGGCGCAGCGTCGTTCGGCTCCCGGCGAGGACCTGGCGAGCGTGCTGCTGGCGGCCGACACCGAGGGCGGGGCGCTGACCGACGCGGAGGCTGCGGCCACCCTGCGGGTGATCATCGCGGCCGGCCACGAGACCACGGTGAACCTGATCGGCAACGCGGTGCGGGCGCTGCTGACCCACCCGGACCAGTTGGAGCTGGTGCGCTCGGGCCGGGTGTCCTGGGACGCGGTGGTGGAGGAGTCGCTCCGCTGGACGCCGCCGACCAGCAACTTCCTGTTCCGTTTCGCCGCGCAGGACATCCCGGTGGGCGAGGTGGTGATCCCGGCGGGTGAGCCGGTGCTGGTCTCGTACAACGCGATCGGCCGCGACCCGCTCCAGCACGGGGTGACGGCCGAGGTCTTCGACCTCACCCGGGACCCGGCCCGCCACCTGTCCTTCGGGCACGGCCCGCACGTCTGCCCGGGCTCCCCGCTGGCCCGGCTGGAGGCGGGGATCGCGCTGCCCGCGCTGTTCGAGCGCTTCCCGGGGCTGTCGCTCGCGGTGCCGGACGCCGAGCTGCGGCCGAGCCCCTCGCTGGTGGTGAACAGCCTGCGGGAGCTGCCGATCCGGCTGTTCTGACCTGATGCATCGTCATGTCATCTGCCCCGTCCGGATTTCCGGTCGGGGCCTTCGACTTCTGGCGGTGGCGGTCCGGGAACCGCCTGGTCGCGGGTCACGGTCGGGACACCGGCTTGTGAAGGTCGAACGTGGACCTTGGCGAGGGGCGGCGGCTGCGTTAACGTCTTCGATCAGTCCGGACGCGGCTCGCCCGTGATCCCGTCCGCGATCCCCGTCCGCGATCCCCGTCCGCGATCCCCGTTCGTGATCCCCGTCCGTGATCCCCCGTCCGTGACCCCCTGGCCCATCTCCGGTACAGCGCGATGTCGTTCAGCCCACCGTCGGCAGCACGCCCTGGCGAGGAGAACCGCATTGACCCTCAACCCGACCGCGCAGCACCCGGGTTACCGCCGTCGTCCGGTCGCCGCGGCCGCCCTGGTGGCGGCGCTGGCGCTGACCGCGGCCTGTTCCAACAGCTCCGGCGGTTCGGGCGGCGGCGGGGGCGGATCGGCCGCGTCGCTGTCCGGTGACTGCGCCGCGTACCAGCCGTACGCCGGACACGCGGGTACCACGGTGACGATGTTCGCCTCGATCCTGAGCCCGGAGTCGGACAACCTGGAGAAGTCCTGGGCCGAGTTCAGCAAGTGCACCGGGATCAAGATCAGTTACGAGGGCTCGAACGACTTCGAGTCCCAGCTGCCGGTCCGGGTCTCCGGGGGCAACGCCCCGGACTTCGCGATCATCCCGCAGCCGGGCCTGCTGGCGCAGATGGTGAAGAGCGGCAAGGTGGTGAAGCCGCCCGCCCAGACCGTCGCCAACCAGGACAAGTGGAGCCCGATCTGGAAGACCTACGGATCGGTCAACGGCACGTTCTACGCGGCCCCGATGAGCGCCAACATGAAGTCCCTGGTCTGGTACTCGCCGAAGGCCTTCAAGGCGGCCGGCTACGAGGCGCCCAAGACCTGGGCCGACCTGATGGCGCTCAGCGACCGGATCGCCAAGGCGGGCGGCGCCAAGCCGTGGTGCGGCGGCATCGCCTCCGGAACGGCCACCGGCTGGCCGGCCACCGACTGGCTGGAGGAGGTGGTGCTCGGCTCGTACGGCGGCGAGGTGTACGACCAGTGGGTCGGCCACCAGGTGAAGTTCTCCGACCCGAAGATCACCACCGCGATGAAGACGGTCGCCGACTGGATGCAGAACCCGGCCTGGGTCAACGCGGGCTTCGGTGACGTGAAGTCGATCGCCACCACCACCTTCCAGGACGCGGGCACCCCGATCCTGAGCGGCAAGTGCATGCTGCTCCAGCAGGCCTCCTTCTACGAGGCGCAGTGGCCCAAGGGCACCAAGGTCGGCCCGGACGGGGACGTCTTCGCCTTCCACCTGCCCGCGGTGAACCCGTCGATCGCCAATCCGGTCGAGGGCGGCGGCGAGTTCCTGGCGGCCTTCTCCGGCCGGCCCGAGGTGCAGGCGGTGCAGAACTACCTGTCCAGCTCCGCCTGGGCGAGCAGCCGGGTGAAGACCGCGAGCGGCTGGGTCTCGGCCAACCAGGGCGTGGACAAGGGCCTCTACACCGACCCGATCGACAAGCTGTCGGCCGAGGCGCTGACCGACCCGTCGGCGACCTTCCGCTTCGACGGCTCCGACCTGATGCCGGCCGCCGTGGGCGCCGGACAGGAGTGGAAGTCGCTGACCGCGTGGTTCGCCGAGGGGCAGTCGATCCAGAAGACCGCCGCCGACATCGACGCCGCCTGGCCGCAGTAGCCGACGCGCCGCTCCGCTGCCGGCGGGAGCAACCGACGCGTCGGTTGTGCTGCCGGCGCGAGCAACCGAGGCGCCGGTCCGCTGCCGGCGCACTGGGACCACCTGTCGAGGGCGGTGCGGGGCCACCCACCCGCACCGCCCGCCCCCTTCCCACCACGCCCGAAGGGACGCACAGCCATGTCCGTACCCGGATTCCCGTCACCCGCCGCCGAGCTGGCCGCGGACCGGTTGGCCGCCGGCGGGCTGGTCGCCGAGAGACTGGCGGCCGGCACCTGGAACGACGCGGCGGTCAAGTTCGGCAACACCTTCGGCGCCGTCGCCGGCTTCCTCGGCATCCTGCTGGTGGTCTTCCTGGTCGCCGGCCGGGCCCGGGGCCGCCTGGCCCGTCCGCTGGCGGTCGCGGTGTTCCTCGGCCCGGCGGTGCTGCTGCTGGCCGTCGGCCTGGTCGTGCCGCTGGTCCGCACGGTCTACCTCAGCCTCCAGAACGACGACGGCACCCGGTTCGTCGGCGGTGAGAACTTCGGCTGGGCCTTCACCTCCGACTCGGTGCAGAAGGTGCTGGTCAACACGCTGCTCTGGCTGGTGGTCGCGCCGTTGGCGGCGACCGGGCTGGGGCTGGTGCTGGCGCTGCTGGTGGACCGGATGCGCGGCCAGTCGGTGTACAAGTCGCTGATCTTCATGCCGATGGCGATCTCGCTGGTCGGAGCGTCGATCATCTTCAAGTTCGTCTACGAGTCGCGCGGTCCGGGCCAGCCGCAGATCGGCCTGCTCAGCCAGCTCGCCGTCGCGGTGGGCTGGGACGATCCGCCGAACTGGTTGCTCTCGCAGCCGCTGAACACCTTCCTGCTGATGGCGGTGATGGTCTGGGTGCAGACCGGCTTCGCGATGGTGGTGCTGTCGGCGGCGATCAAGGCGATCCCGGACGAGGTCGTGGAGGCGGCCAGGCTGGACGGCGCGAGCGGGGTGCGGCTGTTCTGGTACGTCACCGTGCCGATGATCCGCACCACGGTGATGGTCGTCCTGACCACCGTCATGATCATCACCCTGAAGGCCTTCGACATCGTCCGCACCATGACCGGCGGCAACTTCGGCACCCAGGTGCTGGCCAACGAGATGTACTCGCAGTCCTTCGTGCAGTTCAACTCCGGGCGGGGCAGCGCCCTCGCGGTGCTCCTCTTCCTCGCGGTGCTGCCGCTGGTGGCCTACAACATCCTGCAGCTGCGGAAGGAGCGTGAGGTCCGGTGACCGGGACGGACGGCCGGGAGGGGACGGCGAAGACGGTGCGGCCGGAGGAATCGGCCCGGCAGGTGAAGGCGGCGCGCCGGGCGAAGGGAGCACGGCCGGAGGGGGCGGTGCGACCGGCCGGTGCGGCGCGGCCGGTGCGGAAGGCCTTCAGCAGTCCGCTGGCCTCGGTCTTCGTGATCGCGATGACGGTGCTCTGGACGGTCCCGACGCTGGGTCTGCTGGTGACCTCGCTGCGGCCCAAGCAGGACGTGACCGCCAGCGGCTGGTGGAACGCCTTCCTCCACCCCGACCTCGGCCTCGGCAACTACCACTCGGTGCTGTTCGAGGGCGGATCCGGGGTCTCCACCGGCCTGATGCCCTTCCTGGTCAACTCGCTGGCGATCAGCATCCCGGCGACGGTCTTCCCGCTGGCACTGGCGGCGATGGCGGCGTACGCGCTGGCCTGGGTGCGGTTCCGGGGGAGCGACGCGGTCTTCTTCACGGTGTTCGCGCTCCAGGTGGTGCCGCTCCAGATGGCGCTGATCCCGCTGCTGCGACTGTTCGCCGGCGGCGCGCACCTGGGCGCGCTGACGCTGATTCCGGCGGTGGACCTGAAGGGCAGCTACGCGCCGGTCTGGCTGGCGCACACCATGTTCGCGCTGCCGCTGGCGGTGTTCCTGCTGCACAACTTCATCGCCCAGCTGCCGCGCGACCTGATGGAGGCCGCGGTGGTGGACGGCGCCTCGCACTTCAAGATCTTCCGCTCCATCGTGCTGCCGCTGTGCACCCCGGCGCTGGCCTCGTTCGCGATCTTCCAGTTCCTGTGGGTCTGGAACGACCTGCTGGTGGCGCTGACCTTCGCGGGCGGCACGCCGGAGGTGGCGCCGATGACGGTGCGGCTGGCGCAGCTGTCCGGCTCGCTCGGCGGGCGCTGGGAGCTGCTGACGGCCGGGGCGTTCCTGTCGATCGTCGTGCCGCTGATCGTCTTCTTCAGTCTCCAGCGGTACTTCGTTCGCGGGCTGCTGGCCGGGTCGGTGAAGGGGTAGCGGGGGAGTCCTTGGTGGTGAGGGCGTTCTGAACGCGTTCAGAGCTGACTTTTGAACCTGTTCAGAATGGTCTACAGTCGGCAGCGGCCGGGGCGCCGAGAGCGCCCGCCGGTGGACCGCCCGACGGGTGGCCTCCGCATGCCCGCCGACCACTGAGGGGGACTCATGTCAGGTCCGTCCGTTCCTGCCGCGCCCGATTCGCCCGATTCGCTCGGTTCACCCGGCTCGCCCGGCTCCACCGGTTCGACCGGCTCGACCGAGCTGCAGGGGACGTCCGAGCCGCAGGGGGCGTCCGAGGTGTCGGGGGCGACCGGGGTTCCGGGCCTGTCCGGGGCGACCGAGGAGGCCGGGGCGGCCGGCCCGACCGAGCCGCACAACCCTTATGACGCGTACGACCCGTACGGCCCGTACCGTGCGACGGGCCCCGGCCCGCAGGGGTCGCAGGGACTGCAGGGGTCGCAGGGGTCGCAGGGGTCGCAGGGCCGGCAAGGGCGGCCGGGCCCGGGCCGGGTTCCCGGCGCGCCCGTGCCCTCGACCGGTGCGTGGCTGCGCCGCAGCGACCCCGAACGACGGGCGGCGGCCAGGCCCGGGGTCGCCCTGGCGGCCCTGCTCACCGGCCTGCTGACGGCCTGGCTGCTCTTCGACGGCCTGGGGCCCAATCTGCTGGTACTCGGCGCCGCCGTCGCCGTCGGGGCAGGGGTCACCGCCCGGGCGGCCGGTCGCCGGATCCGGCCCTGGACGGCGGCGTGGAGCCTGCTCGCCCTCGCCCTGCTCGCCGTTCCGGCCTGCTGGGACGCCTCCTGGCCCGGGGTGCTGGCTGCCGTCGGCGCGCTCGCGCTGGCCTCGCTGGCCCTGCACGGCGGCCGCCGCTGGGCGGGCGTGCTGTTCCCGCTGCCCGGCATCCTGTGGCAGCTGGTGCCCTCGGTGGTCTGGGTCTGGGAGAGCGTGGACCGGCGGAACCTGCCCGGCCGCGGCCGGATCGTCCCGGTGCTCAAGGCGCTCGCGGTCGCCGCCGCCCTGCTGACCGTCTTCGGCCTGCTGTTCGCCAGCGCCGACGCCGCCATGGCGGACCTGCTGGGCAGCCTCAGCCCTGACCTCGACCTCGACCAACTCCCGGGGCGCGGCGTCCTGTTCGTGCTCGGGTCGGCGACCGCGCTGGGCTTCGCGCACATGGCCGCCGGCCCGCGCCGCTGGGACCGTACGGTGATCCGGCCGGGCCGGGAGCGGCGCCGGCTGGAGTGGGCGCTGCCGCTGGTCGCTCTCAACCTGATGTTCGGCGTCTTCGCCGTGATCCAGGCCGTGGTGGTGCTCGGCGGGGCGGACGCCGTGCTGAGCAACACCGGGATGAGCCGCTCCGCGTACGCCCGGCAGGGCTTCTGGCAGCTGAGCGTGATCACCGTGCTCACGCTGGTCGTGGTCGCGGTCGCCAAGCGGTGGGCGCCGCGCAGCACCGCGGCCGACCGCCGGATGGCGCGGATCCTGCTCGGGCTGCTCTGCCTGCTGGCGCTGGCCGTGGTCGCCTCGGCGCTCGGCAGGATGTGGTTCTACGTGGACGCCTCCGGGCTCACCCGGCTGCGGCTCTGGGTGCTGGTGGTCGAGGTCTGGCTGGGCGCCGTCTTCCTGCTGCTGATCGCGGCAGGGCTGACCCGCCGCACCGGCTGGCTGCCGCGCGTCGTCGTCCTCAGCGGGATGCTCACCGCCGCGGTCTACGGCCTGATGGGCCCGGACGCGATCGTCGCCGAGCAGAACGTCACCCGGTACGAACGGGCGCTGCGGACCGACCCGCACACCGCGGCGATCGACCTGCGCAACGTCCGCCGGCTCGCGGCGGACGCGGTGCCCGCCCTGGACCGGCTCCCCGAGCCGCAGCGGAGCTGTGCGCTGCAGCTGATCGGTCAGGGCGTGGGCGGAGCGTCGAAGCCCTGGTATGCGACCAACCTGGCGGCCGCCCGGGCCCGGGAGATCCTGGCGGAGCGGCCGCTGATGGACTCGACGGCGCCCGGCCGCACGGCCTGCGACTGGGCGAGGCTGGCGTACGAGGACAGGTAGGACGACCGGGGCGGGGCCCGCGGACGGCGGCAGGGCCGGTCGGGAGCGTGCTGCTCCCGGCCGGCCCTGCGTCCTGCGGCGGCTTGTTGCGCCTGCTTGTGGCTTGTGGCTTGTGGCTTGTCGCGCGGTGTCGCGGCCGCGGGCCGCGGTGCCGCCGCATCGTGACGGCGTCGGAGCGCCGTGACGGTGTCAGTGCATCGCGACGGCGGATGAGCCGCTCGGCAGGTCGCTGGCCTTGGCCTTGATCGCGAAGACCGCGACGAGCAGGGCGACCGCCGCGAGCGCGGCACCCACGATGAAGCCGTGCGAAATGCCCTGGGTGAGCACGGTGTTGGCGGCGTCCGTGCCCGGCGGGAACTCGTGGTGCTGCTGGAGGTAGGCCAGTTGCTCCGGCGTCGCGCTCTCCATGAACTTCGGCAGCTGCGCGGTGGCCTCCGCCGTGGCGTAGTGCGCGAAGACCGTGGTCAGGATCGACAGGCCGAGCGAACCGCCGATCTGCTGCATCGAGTTGAGGAGGCCGGAGGCGGCGCCGGTCTCCTCGCCCGGGACACCGGCGACGGAGAGCAGCATCACCGGGACGAAGATCAGACCCATGCCGAAGCCGAACACCACCGTGGGGCCGAGCACCCCGTCCAGGTAGCCGCTGTCCTTGCTCATCTGGGTCAGCCAGCTGAGCCCGACGGTGACCAGCAGCGCGCCGCCCGCCATGAAGGGCTTCGGGCCGTACTTGGCCTGGAGGTTGGAGGCGATCTGCGCGGCGATGATGATCGCGACGCTGATCGGGAGGAAGGAGACGCCGGCCTTCAGTGGGCTGTAGCCGAGCGGACCCTGCACGAACAGCACGACGTAGAAGAAGATGCCGAACATGGCCGCGGCCAGGCAGAGCATCATCACCAGGCCGCCGGTGCGGTTCCGGTCGGCGAACAGGTGCATCGGGGTGATCGGCTGGTCGGTGCGGCTCTCCACCACGAGGAAGGCCGCGAGCAGGATCGCGCCGGCCGCGAAGGAGCCGAGCGTGATGCCGTCCGACCAGCCGTCCGAGGCGGCCCGGATGAATCCGTAGACCAGGCCGACCAGGCCGAGAGTCGAGGTGAGCGCGCCGGGCAGGTCAAAGCGGCCCGGGTGGCGCTCGGACTCGGCGATGTAGCGCGGCGCGGCTATCGCGATCAGGATCGCGATCGGCACGTTGACGAAGAACACCCAGCGCCAGTTCAGGTACTCGGTGAGCAGACCGCCGGCCAGCAGGCCGATCGCGGCGCCCGAACCGGCGACCGCCGAGAACACGCCGAACGCGCGGTTGCGTTCGGGTCCTTCGTCGAAGTTGGTCGCGATCAGGGCGAAGGCGGTCGGGGAACAGATCGCGCCACCGATGCCCTGGAGCGCGCGGGCGGCCAGCAGCAGAGTGCTGTCCTGCGCGAAACCGCCGAGCAGCGAGGCCAGGCCGAACAGCAGGGTGCCGAAGATGAACACCCGGCGGCGGCCGAGGATGTCGCCCGCGCGACCGCCGAGCAGCAGCAGCCCGCCGAAGGTCAGGGTGTAGGCGTTGATGACCCACGACAGGTCGGTGGTGGAGAAGCCCAGGGCGTCCTTGATGTGCGGAAGCGCGATGTTCACGATGGTCGCGTCGAGGACCACCATGAGCTGGGTGGCCGCGATGACGGTCAGGGTGATGCCCTTGCCCCGCCCCTGGCTCGTCCGCGGTGGCGAGTTCTTGCTGAGCGTGTCGGAGATGGCCACGAATGTGCCCCCTGCTGGCTGTGTGCTCGGTGGTGCGGTTCGGCGGAGTCGCCGGTCCGGGTGTGGCCGCGCGCCCTTGCGCAGGCCTGGAAGGAACGGGATCGTTCACTAATCGGGACGATATCCTGGCCGTGATTGTGAACGCAAGCGTTCCTTAAGGATGGTGGCGATGGAGCGGTTGGTGCGGCGCCTGGTGGCGGACCGGTCCGGTCGGTCGCGGGGAGGCGCCCCGGGGGGTCCTCCGGGAGGGCCGGCGGACTCGGCCGGCCAGGCGGACCCGGCGTCGAGGGAGGGGACCGTTCGGCCCGCGGAGGCGGACGCCGGGGCGGCGGTCACGGGGCAGGGCGTCGGAGCCGGCGCGGAGCCGGGCGGCAGGCCGGGCGCGGACCCGGCCTTCTGCCCGGTGCGGGCCGCCCACCAGGCACTGAGGCGGCCGGCGCGCCGCCGGGGGAAGGAACTGGAGGCGGCGATCTTCGAGGCCGCGCTCGACCAGCTCACCTCCGGCGGATACGCGCGGCTGACCATGGAAGGGGTCGCCAGTGCGGCGCGGACCGGGAAGGCCGCGCTCTACCGGCGCTGGGCGTCCAAGGACGAACTCGTTCTCGACGCCCTGGACGCCACTCTCCCACGCCCTTACGACACCCCCGACCTCGGGTCCGCACGGGACGAACTCCACCGGCTCGTCGAGGGGTTCACGAAGGCGATGACCTCCCGGGTGGGCTCCGCGCTCAATGCGCTGATGGGCGAGATCGACCACGAGCGGGCCGAGGTCTTCAAGGCCTTCGTCACCGACCGGGTCATCGAGCCGACCGCGCGGACCATCCTGGAGATCCTGCGCCGCGGCGCCGAGCGCGGCGACGTCCGGCCCGGCGCGGCCACCCCCCTGGTGGCGGACGTCATTCCGGCGGTACTGCTCTACCAGGTCAAGATCCGCGGGCTGGAGAACATGGGGCCGGGCTTCGCCGGCCGGCTGGTGGACGAGGTGCTGGAGCCGATGATCCGGGCCTGAGGCGGCCGGCGCCGGGCGCGCGGAGCGTGTGGCCCGGTGGCCCCGCCCGCCCGTCGACGGCCCCGCCCGTCCGTCCGGTGACTGCCCCGCCCGCCCGTCCGTCCGTTGACGGCCCCGCCCGCCCGGGCGGGCGGACTCGGCGGTCGCGGACCGGGCTTAGGCTGGAGGCTGCCCCCGCTGAACGGAAGACGCCATGCCCATCGTCCCCCCGACGCACTCCGTCGAACGCTCGCTCCGCCGGGCCGGCGCCAAGATCGTCGTCGGTCTCGACGAGGTCGGGCGCGGCGCCTGGGCCGGGCCGGTCACCGTGGGCGCGGCCGTCACCGGCCTGCGCAAGGCGCCGGAGGGGCTGACCGACTCCAAGCTGCTCACCGAGCTGCGCCGCCGCGCGCTCGCCCCCGTGCTCGCCGACTGGGTCACCGCGTACGCGCTCGGGCAGGCCTCCCCGCAGGAGTGCGACGAGCTCGGCATGACGGCGGCGCTGCGGCTGGCCGCCGTCCGCGCGCTGGAGGCGCTGCCGGTCGAACCCGACGCGGTGATCCTGGACGGCAAGCACGACTACCTCGGCGGCCCCTGGCGGGTGCGCACGGTGATCAAGGGCGACCAGTCCTGCATCTGCGTGTCCGCCGCCTCGGTGCTCGCCAAGGTCCACCGCGACGGCCTGATGGCCGAACTGGGCGAGGGGTGCCCGGAGTACGGCTTCGCCGACAACGCCGGCTACCCGTCCCCGGTGCACCGCGCCGCACTGGAGGAGTTCGGCCCCACCGGGCACCACCGGCTCTCCTGGGCGTACTTGGACGCACTGCCGAAGTGGCGCCATCTCAAGCGCGTCCGGGAGGGTGCGGGCGACGGCCGTGGGTCCGCCGACGAACAGTTGACGCTCGGTTTCTGACGATCCGTCTGGAATTGCCCCGGGAGGGGGCGGCAGGAGACCGGTGCCCAATGGGTGGGGCGCCCGTGCGCGTCCGACCGGCATTTGATAGATATCCGGGTATGCCTGTCTTCCCCGAGGAGCCGGAGATTCACGAGAGCATCCCGGGCCCCGGCGTTCCCTTCCCCCGCGAGTCGGACGCACAAGCCCCCGCCACCGCACCCACCACCACCGTCGCCGCCCCGGCTCCGGTGCCCGGCCCCCGTCCGGCGCCTCCGCGCCCGGTCCCGCCGCGCGCCGCCCGTCCGGGCCCGCCGCGACTGATCCCCAAGCCCGGGCCGGCACCGCGCCGCCCGGCCCCCGCCGCACCGCAGGTGGAGGTCCAACGGATCGCCGCCACCCCGGCGCGGGCCGTGGAGCACGCCGACGAGGCGGTCGACCTGCTGTTGGAGTCCGGCCGCGATCCGGGCGACATCCTGGTGCTGACGGTCGGCGAGGCCCACCCGTGGCAGCAGCACGAGCTCTCCTTCGGTGAGGAGCGCTACTGGGCGCAGCTCGCCGAGGGCGGGGACGTGTTCTACGCGGACGCCGCGCTGACCCGTCCGGTCACCCGCGAGGTGGTCGTCCTGGTGGTCAACGGCGGACCGTCCGCCCGGGCCGCCGAGGCATACACCAAGGCGCTCGGCCGCGCGACCGCGCTGCTGGTGGTCTGCGGCGACGCCGGTCCGGCTGCCGTGGGCGCGGCCGGAGCCGCGCCGAGCCGTCCGGTCAAGGCCTGACCACAGTCGTCCACCCCGGGCCCGGTGCCGTCGTACGGTGCCGGGCCCGGGGTCCGTCCCACGGCGCTCGGGGCCGGTGGCGTCGGCAGGTGTCGACGGCCGGCGGTCGACCGTCGACGGCCCGGTGGGGCCGGTGGCCCGTGCGGACTCAGCCCGTGCCGGTGCGGCGCGTCGGTTCGGCCGCTGCGACCCGCGCCGCTGCCCACGGGGGCTCGGACTTCGGGGAGCGTGCCGCGTCCTCGCCGCGCTCGGCCTGGTCGGCGGCCTGTTGGCGGGTGCGGTGGTTGCGCGGGGCGTCCAGCGCCGAGCGCGGCGGCAGTTCCGTCACGGTGTGCACCGGCCCGTCGGCCCACGAGCCCGCGTGCGGGTTGCGTCCGCCCCGTCCGTCCCCGAGGACCTGCCAACCCGCCGGGGTGAGCCCGATGTACGCGCCGCAGCGCAGTCCGTGGAGCGCGGACGCGTCTCTCAGTGCCCACATCCAGGCGCCGTCCTGCTCCGTCCAGCCGGGTGCGCCGTCGCGGCAGCGCAGCAGTACGGCCGTCCGGGTCGGCTCGGACCGTCTCAGGTCGTGCGGAATGATCCGGCGCAGGTGCGTCAGCAGCGCGTTGCGGTGCTGCCAGCCGTCGGTGTCGTGCGGCCAGGGGGTGAACGAGGCCGAGGCGACGAGGCGGTGGAGCGCGTCCAGGACGGCGACCACGACGGTGCCCGGCTGCGGCAGGTGATGCTGGTGCAGTTCCAGGACGAACTCGCGGGGGTCGCGCAGCAACGGGATCCCCGAGGCGGTCCAGGTCTCCAGGTCCAGCACCCGTCTGGGTTCCGGACTCCCGGAGAAGGGGTTCTGACCTCGGTCGATACCGTTGATCACGATCCTCCTTCCTGGCCCGTGGGCAGGCGGGTGCCTGGGTACGCCGAAGGGCGGGGCCAGCGGACCGGGTTTCGGGTACCTCCCAATTCTCAGGGCATCGGGGGCAGAGCGGCAATGATGAAAAGATGAACGCCACCCGATAGCCCATGGTCTGCCGGATATGTTCCACAGCGGACCGAGTGCCGGGCAGGCGCCTCCAGGCCTTGATCCACGGCGCCCTGAGGGCAGGGCGAACCGTCATCGGCATGGTGAGCACTCCTTTCCCGGATCGTTCGGCCGGTGTGATCGAAATCGCTTCGCCTGATCCTTTCTGTTAGGCCATTCGGGTGAGTGGGTGGGCTTCGTCGACGGCCTTCCGCCGTCCCGTCACGCCTGCACGGCCAGTACCAGCGGCAGCACCGCGCTCGCCCCCGCCCGGCGCAGCAGCCGGGCGGCCACGGTGACCGTCCAGCCCGAGTCGACGAGGTCGTCCACCAGGAGCACCGGTCCACCGGCGGCCGCCACCGCCTGCTCCACCTCCGGGGGCAGGACCAGCGCGCCGGCCAGCGAGTGCAGCCGCTGGGCGCTGTTGCTGCGGGCACCGTGCGGGGGCAGCCCGCCGGCGTAGTCGATCCCGCCGAGCAGCGGCAGCCGCCCGACCTCGGCGATCCGGGCGCCCAGGCTGCCGACCAGCCGCGGCCTGGTCGAGGAGGCCATCGTCACCACGCCGACGGGCCGCTCCAGCCGGGCGCCCTCCGTCGTCGCGGGCCCGGCCCAGCCGCCCGGGCCCCGGGCCCAGTCGGCGAGCACCGCCACCAGCGCGTCCACCGCCTCGCCGGGCACCGGCACGTCCGGCGCCTGCTCGGCGAGCAGGCTGCGCAGCCGGGTGCCCCAGCCGATGTCGGACAGCCGGCCCAGCGCCCGGCCGGTCTCCGCCTGCTCGCCCGCGGGGATCCGGCCCTTGAGCGGCACCCCCAGCGAGTCCATCCCGGTCGGCCACAGCCGGCGCGGCTCGAAGCTCACGCCGGGGCGGCCGAGCGCGGCCCGGGCGGCCGCCAGCGTCTCCGCGGAGACGTCCGGGGTGTGCAGCGGCCCCGCGCAGTTGTCGCACCGCCCGCACGGCACGGCCTGCTCGTCGTCCAGCTGGCGGCGCAGGAACTCCATCCGGCAGCCGGTGCCCGCCGCATAGTCGCGCATCGCCCGCTGCTCCGCGTCCCGGGAGGCGGCGACCTTGGCGTAGCGGGCGCCGTCGTACGCCCAGCTCTGCCCGGTGGCCGTCCAGCCGCCCTTGACCCGGCGGACGGCACCGTCCACGTCGAGCACCTTGAGCATGGTCTCCAGCCGGGCCCGGCGCAGATCCACCCGGGGCTCCAGGGCGGCGGTGGAGAGCGGCCGGCCGGCCTCGGCGAGGGCGTCGATGGTGCGGCGCACCTGCTCCTCCGGCGGGAAGGCCAGCGAGGCGAAGTAGCGCCAGATCGCCTCGTCCTCGCGCCCGGGCAGCAGCAGCACCTCGGCCCGGTCCACCCCGCGCCCGGCGCGGCCGACCTGCTGGTAGTAGGCGATCGGCGAGCTGGGCGAGCCGAGGTGCACCACGAAGCCGAGGTCGGGCTTGTCGAAGCCCATGCCGAGTGCGGAGGTGGCGACCAGCGCCTTGACCCGGTTGGCCAGCAGGTCGGCCTCGGCGGTGCGGCGCTCGGCGTCCTCGGTGCGGCCGGAGTAGGAGGCCACCGGGAAGCCGCGCTCGCGCAGGAAGGCCGTCACCTCCTCGGCGGCGGCCACCGTCAGGGTGTAGACGATGCCCGAGCCGGGGAGCCGTTCGAGGTGGTCGGCCAGCCAGGCGAGGCGGTGGGCCGGGTCGGGCAGGGAGAGCACGCCCAGGGTGAGGCTCTCCCGGTCGAGCGGCCCGCGCAGCACCAGGGCGTGCTCGTCGTTGGCGCCGGTGCCGAGCTGTTCGGCGACGTCCGCGGTGACCCGGGCGTTGGCGGTGGCGGTGGTGGCCAGCACCGGGACGCCGGCCGGCAGGTCGGCGAGCATGGTGCGCAGCCGGCGGTAGTCGGGGCGGAAGTCGTGCCCCCAGTCCGAGATGCAGTGGGCCTCGTCGACCACCAGCAGGCCGGTGGAGGCGGCGAGCTCGGGCAGCACCTGGTCGCGGAAGTCCGGGTTGTTCAGCCGCTCGGGGCTGACCAGCAGGATGTCGACCTTCCCCGCGGCGACCTCCTCCTGGATCGCGGCCCACTCGTCGCTGTTGGCCGAGTTGATGGTGCGGGCGTGGATGCCGGCCCGGCCGGCCGACTCGACCTGGTTGCGCATCAGGGCGAGCAGCGGCGAGACGATCACCGTCGGCCCGGAGCCGCGGGCCCGGAGCAGGGCGGTGGCGATGAAGTAGACCGCGGACTTCCCCCAGCCGGTGCGCTGGACGACCAGGGCACGGCGGCGGTCGACCACGAGGGCCTCGATGGCCGTCCACTGGTCCTCGCGCAGGGTGGCTCCGGGGCCGGCGAGCTCGCGCAGGACGGCCTCGGCCCGCGCCCGGACCTCGGCGCGGTCGGCGGTGGCGGTGGTGTGGGTGTCGGGCTGCTGCATGGCGTCCATGTAACCCCGTACCGCTGACAAGCGACGAATGCGGGGGAGGGGAAGCGGGGAAGGCGAGGTGTATTTCATCCGCTGATCCGCTGAACGGCGGACAAAATCCACCCGTGGGAGTGAGTCTTGCCTACTTCGAATGAGCGAAGGAAAATTCGGGGGCGGAGTTATCCACAGGAAAAAACTTAGTTCCGGTGTCGTCCGCGGATTGCGTCCACTCTTGCGGCCATGAACGCGATGAACAACGAACACGTCATTCTGTCCCTCGGTCCGGCCTCCGACCACCGGTCGGTCGTCATGCGCGGCCCGGCCGACATGGCCGAGCTGCTTCCGTACTTCCTGGGCTTCTACCCGGACGACAGCATCGTCGCGGTCGGGCTCCACGGCCCCGGCCTCCACCAGGGCGGGGTGATCCGGGCGGATCTGCCGCGGTCGCCCGCGCAGTGGCCGGCCGCGGCGGAGGAGACGGCCGCCCTGCTGGTCGCCCTCTCCGAGCGGCACGGCGCCCGGCCGCTCCAGGTGCTCCTCTACCTCTGCCAGGATCCCGGCACGGCCCACGCCCCTCCGGTGGTGGACGGGCTGCGGCCGCTGGCGCAGGCCCTCCGGGCGGCCTTCGGGCGCCGGGGCGTGGCCGTCAAGGAGTCGCTGTGCGTCTCGGACGGCCGCTGGTGGTCCTTCCTCTGCCGCGGCGACGGCTGCTGCGACGCGGCGGGCAATCCGGTGCGGCGCAGCCCCGACCCGGGTCCGGCGGCCGCCGCCGCGACGGTCGCCGGCCTGGTGCCGCGCGGCAGCCGGAAGGCGATCATCGGCGGGCTGGAGCCCGTCGGTCCGCCGGAGGCCGTCGCCCAGCGCGACGCGCTCGCCCGGGCGGAGGCCGTGGACGCCCTCGCCAGGGAGCAGCGCATCGCCCTGCTCGACCAGGCCGTCGCCGAGTTCCGGGCCGGGGCCGGGGAACTCGATCCGGACCGGACGGCCCAACTGCTGCTCGCCCTGCGGGACCGCCTGGTACGGGACCGCGGCGTCGAGTACGCCCGGCCCGACGAGCTGGCCCCGGCCGAGCGGCTCTGGCGCTTCCTCGCCCGGCGGGCGGTGCCGCCCTACGAGGGCTGCGCGGTGGCCCCGCTCACCCTGCTGGCCTGGACGTCCTGGGTCACGGGGGACACGGCGACGGCCCGGGTCGTGCTCGGCCACGTCCTGCGGCTCGCCCCGGGCTACCTGCTGGCCGAACTGCTCTACGAGTCGCTCAACGACGGCATGACGCCCCAGGGCCTGTTGGCCGCCGTCGAGGCCCAGCGGCGGCGGCGCGAGGAGTCCGAGGCCGCGGCGGCCCCGGTCGACGAACCGCGGCCCCCGGTCGGCGGAGCGCCGGGCGCCGAGGGGTCACCGCCCGCTCAGGAAGCGCCGTCCGGTGGCGCGGCGGCTCCCGGGCCCGCCGTCCCGGGGGCGGGTGCGGCTCCCGGTGAACGGCCCGGGCGGTCCGCCGGTGGCCGACGGCATCGGCGGGGCGGTCGCCGGAAGGGCTCGTCCACGGCATCGGCACCGGCCGATCCGGGGCCGGGCGCGCCCGACGGCCCCGACAGCACGGAGCCGGGCGGTGGCGCCGCCGGGGCGGTCGCCCTGCTCCCGGCGCCCGGACGGGTCGAGCAGCCCGGGCACACCCGGGCGGCCGGCGAGCGGTCCGCCCGGGGCCTGCGGCTCGGCCGGGCCGCGGCGTGCGCGCCCGCCGCGGTCCGAACCGGCCTCCACCGCTGCCGGGGCGTCCGGCGGGCGGGGAGGGGGAGCCACCGTGCGCACTGAGCCCCGCGGCACGGCGCCGGCCCGCGGGCGGCTACGCCTCGCCGCGCGCCATCCTGATCAGGCGGTCCAGCACCTTGCCGCCGCTCAGCCGAAGGCCGTCGTGCTCCCACTCGTTGGTGATCCAGGCCCGCAGGCCGCGCACCGCGCGCGCGGTCTCCAGCGAGTCGGCGGTGTCCACGTACATGTCGTCGTGGTACACCGCCGCCACCACCGGCACGGTGTTGGCGGCCAGCCGCGCCCGGTCGTACAGGTCGGGCCAGTCGGTGCGGGCGGCGAGCAGGTCCGCGGTCTCCTTCAGCGGGCGCAGCGCCGGGTCGGTGTCGAACATCCAGGGGTAGATCATCTCCCCGGTGAACAGCACCGGCGCGTCGGACTCCAGCGCGGCCCGGGCGTCGAACTGCGGGAACTCCTTGCGGACCCGCTCGGCCGCCCAGGCGGTGCCGCCCTGGTCCACCGACCGCTGGCCGTAGATCGACTCGTGCAGCACCGCGTACAGCGGACCGCCCGCGAAGGAGAGCTGGGCCTGGGCGCCGGCCAGGAAGGTGTCGGAGAGCTCGGGCCCGGCCGCGCCCTCCACCCAGGCCTCCTCCAGCAGGTAGTGGAGCGTGCCGGAGCCGTTACCACCACCGAGCAGCAGGCCGAGCAGCTGGAACGCCTCGACGGTGAGCAGCCCGCCGTCCGGCAGGGTCGCGGGGGAGTCGGCGAGGTGGGCCGCGATCCGGCGCACCGCCTGGACGTCCTGCGGGAACCGGGCGTAGTGGTCCTCGTTCTTGCGGACCACCCGCGGGTAGGCGGCGCGGTAGACGTCGTCGGCCGAGCTGCCGAGGCCGGCCAGGCCACCGGTGATGAAGGCCTCGGTCAGGCCCTCGGGGGCGATGGAGAGGTAGGTGAGGGTGCAGAAGCCGCCGAAGCTCTGGCCGAGCACGCTCCAGCGCCGGTCGGCGCCGAGCAGCCGCTCGCGGATCAGCTCGGCGTCCCGGACGATCGAGTCCGCCCGGAAGTGGGCCAGGTAGTCCGCCTGTTCCTGCGGGCCGCCGCGCCGGGCGAGGGTCTGCCGGGTCGCGGGGGTGGACCGCCCGGTGCCGCGCTGGTCGAGCAGCAGCACCCGGTAGTCGTCCAGGGCGCGCTCCAGCCAGGAGTCCCGGCCGAGCGGGCGGGCGGCCTTGCCGCCGGGACCGCCCTGGAGGAAGACCATCCAGGGCAGGTCGTCCCGCTCGCGGCCTGTGGCCACCACCTCGCGGGCGTACACCTCGATCTGCTCGCCCTGCGGGGCGGCGTGGTCGAGCGGCAGCTGGAACACGTGGTCGGTCGTGACAATCCCGGGCAGCCGGCTGATGGTGGACATGCAACTCCTCGGTCTCTGCTGGTCACAGCGATGGCGTCGCGGTTCACGGGGTCACCGGGTGCGGGGGCCGCGACCCCCGCACCGTATCCTGGCGGCGGTCGAGCACCGGTTCGACCGCCCCGCCCGTCCGATCGGACGGCCGAGCCCGACCGGCGGACGGCCCGAGCCGGCCCCGGCAGCGGCCCGGACGATGGGCGCCGGCCCCGGAGGGCGGAGGGTGACGTGCCCGCAGCGAGGCCCCGGTGACGATCCGACGGAAGCGGTACGACCGCCGAGCCGGGCCGCCCTGACCAGCGGTGCAGCGGCGGGGCGTGACCTGGTGGCGGTGCGCGGCGTTCACCCCCGGGGGCCTGCACCCGGTTCGGGCGGGCCGATCGGGCCGATCGCCGGGCGGAGCGGACCCGGCCGCCCGGGCACCGGCAGCGCTGGGTGACCGCGTGCGGCGCCACGACCGGCCGCCGCCACGGGACCGTACGGCCCGGAGGGCGCGGGCCGCGGGGGAAGGGCGTCACCGGCAGGCCGGGGCGCCGGACCTGACGGCGTGCCGGGCACGGCGGCGAGCCCCGGAACGAAGGCGCGGTGCGCCGGTACCCACCCGGTACCGAGCACCGCATGGCACGACCCACCGCCGGGTACGGCCAGACACGGCACATCCGCCGACGGGACGGCCCCGCCGGCCCCCGCACCACCAGCACGCGATCGAGCACGCTCGCGGCCCACCGGCCTGACCCGGCCACCGGACCGCCGAGGGGAGGAGAGTCCGGTGACCGCCATGAGGCCACCACAGGCCATGCCGGCCGAGAGCGTGGTCGGCGCGCCGCCCAGGCCGATGGGCCGCCCCGACCAGGCCCCGGTGGCCGGGCCCGCGGGCGCACCGGTCGGCCCGGGCCGACCCGCGGCCCCGCCGCGCCCGCAGCCGCCCGCCGTCCACCACGCGGTGATCTGCGTCAACGCCCCGGCGATGGCCGCCTCCGGCCCCGACGGCCAGCTGCGCGGCCACGGCCTGCACGGCTTCTACCGCAACGGCGTCCGGGTGCTCGCCCGGATGGAGCTGCGGCTGGGCGGCATGGAGCCGCTGCCGCTCCAGGGCACCCTGACCAGCACCGCCCAGGCCCGCTTCCTCGGCGCGGTCCGCGTCCCCGGCGACCTGGACCCGGACCCGGCGCTCACCGTCGAACGGCTGCGGCACGCCGACGGCGTGGAGACGGTGGTCGTGCGCAACACCGGTCCGCGGCCCGCCCGGCTGCCCCTGGAGATAGCCCTCGGCACCGACCTCGGCCCGGTCGCCGAGATCGCCGCCGGGCACCGCCAGCCCGACCTGCCGGGCCAGGTGCAGTCCGCCGGGCTGCGCTGGACGGGGCCGGTGCACAGCGCCGTGGTCAGCGCCCAGCCCTCCCCGCACGCCGTCCTGGCCGGCGCCGGCGTGCTGCGTTGGGACCTGGAGATCCAGCCCGGCGCCCGCTGGTCGGTCGAGCTGCACACCGAGCTGGAGAGCGCCGTCGGCGGCCCGCGCCCGCCGGGCGGCCGCGGCACCGGAGCCCCGCTGCCCTGGTCCGAGCCGGAGGTCCGCAGCGACGACGGCCGGGCGGCTCCGCTGGTCTCCCGCTCGCTGGACGCCCTCGGCGGGCTGCTGTTCGCCGACCCGGACCGCCCGACCGACCTCTACCCGGCCTCCGGCGCGCCCTGGCGCTTCGGCCTCGCCCCGGCCGACGCGCTCTGGGCCGCCCGGCTGACCCTGCCGCTCGGCACCCGGCTGGCGGCCGGCACCCTCCGGGCGCTGGCCCGCCGTCAGCAGCTCGCCCCCGCCCCGGGCCGCACCGAGGGCCTGCTGCCCGGCGCCCTGCGGCACGGCGGTCCCGAGCTGCCGCCCACCTGCACCGCCACCGAGGCCACCCTGCTGTTCGTCACCGTGCTGACCGAGGCCTGGCGCTGGGGCCTGCCCCCGGCGGAGGTCGCCGAGCTGCTCCCGGCCGCCGAGCGGGCCCTGGCCGCCCTGCGCGAGGGCCTGGTCGACGGCTTCGTCACCGACCTGAGCCGCCCGCTGGAGGAGCGCTCCGCCCACCCGGTCGCCGCCCGCGCCGAGGTCCAGGCGCAGGCCCACCGCGCCGCCCTGCACGGGGCCGAGCTGCTGGAGGCCTTCGGCAGGCCGGGCGCCGAGGACTGGCGCGGCTGGGCCGCCGCGCTGCGCGGGCGCTTCCGCGAGCGGTTCTGGATCGACGACCTGTCCGGTGGCCGTCCCGCGGCCGGGCTGGCCCCGGGCGGCCAGCCGCTGCCCGCCGTCGCCTCCTCCCTGGTGCACCTGCTGGACACCGGGCTCGCCGTCGACGGCGGCCGGTACGAGAGCCTGCTGGACCGCGAGCAGACCCGGCTGCTCGCCCAGCGCCTGGTCGCGCCGGAGCTGGACAGCGGCTGGGGCCTGCGCACGCTGAGCGCCAAGTCCCCCCGGTTCAACCCGCTGGGTCACCGCGGCGGTGCGGTGCGGGTCCACGAGACGGCCCTGGCGATCGCCGGACTGGCCGAGGCCGGTCACGAGAACGAGGCCGGCACCCTGCTGGAGGGCCTGCTCGCCGCGAGCGCCCACTTCGAGGGGCGGCTGCCGGAGATGTACGCGGGGGAGCAGCGCACCCCGGGCTGCCCGCCGGTGCCGCACCCGGCCGCCTGTCGCCCGGCAGCGGTCTCCGCGGCCGCCGCCGCGCACGCGGTGTTCGCCCTCGCCGGGGTCCGGCCCGACGTCCCGGGTGGCCGGGTGCTGGTCCGCCCGGCCAGCACCGCACCGCTCGGCGAGCTGGAGCTGACCGGCCTGCGGGTGGCGGGCGAGCCGTTCTCCGTCCGGGTGAGCCGGATCGGCGTGGCGATGGTGGAGGAGGCGTCCACGGACCTGCAACTCGTCGCCCGCTGAGCCGCCGCGGGGGCTCGTGCCCCCGCGGCGGTGACACCGGGTCGCCGGCGCCGCGCCTGCCCGTTCCCGGTCCCGCGCTGGACGGGTGCGAACCGCACGGGGCCCGTGCGGGGCCCCGGCCCTGCGCGGTCCCCGCACGGGCCTGTGCTTATCGTCAGAGAGACGACTATGATCGTCGCCATGTCGCGTTACGATCCGTCGGCCTTTCCCCCGTTCGCTGTCACGGTTGACCTCGTGGTGCTGACGGTGCGCGACCACTCGCTCTGCGCCCTGCTGGTCAGACGAGGCGAGCCGCCGTTCCAGGGGTACTGGGCGCTGCCCGGCGGCTTCGTCCGCCCGGACGAGGGCCTGGCCGAGGCCGCCTCCCGCGAGCTGGCCGAGGAGACCGGCCTGCGCGCGCACACCGCCCCCGGCCACGACGCGGTCGGCCCCGGCGCGGCCGGTGCCCACCTGGAGCAGCTCGCCACCTACGGCCACCCGCAGCGCGACCCCCGGATGCGCGTGGTCAGCGTCGCCTACCTGGTGCTGGCTCCCGATCTGCCCACGCCCCGGGCCGGCGGCGACGCCAGCAGCGCCCGCTGGGCCCCGGTCGGCGAACTCCTCGGCGAGAACCCGGCCGACGGCGTCCCGCTCGCCTTCGACCACGGCCTGATCCTCGCCGACGGTGTGGAACGCGCCCGCTCCAAGATCGAGTACTCCTCCCTCGCCACCGCCTTCTGCCCGACCGAGTTCACCGTCGGCGAGCTGCGCCGGGTCTACGAGGCGGTCTGGGGCGTGGTGCTGGACCCGCGGAACTTCCACCGCAAGGTCACCGGCACCCCCGGCTTCCTGCTGCCCTCGGGCGGCACGACGACGCGTCAGGGCGGCCGTCCGGCCCAGCTGTTCACCGCCGGCGGGGCGACCGTCCTCAACCCGCCCATGCTCCGCCCGGAGTCCTGAGCGCCGCCGGACCCGTACCCGGCCCGTCCGTGCCCGCCCCGTCCCGATCCCGCTCGGCCAGTCCTGTCGCGGTGCGCGGCCCCGAGGCAGCCGAATGGCCTGGCCTGGCTGCGAACGCGGGGCCGGCGGCGCAGAGTGTCGGTGGACGCTCCGGCCGCCGGGCCGGAGGCCTTCCGGCCCAGGGAGCCCCGCGATGGCCATCGAGGACTGCGCCAACCAGCGAACCCTCATCGAGGGGCTGGCGGCGGACTACCGGAGCCTCGACGAGACCACCACCGCCACGGAGAAGGAACTGGCCGCACTGCAGGTCGAGCAGGCGGCGCCCGAGGCGGTCGCCGCCGTGGAGGAACGGCTGGCCGCCGAGCGGGAGCGACTGGGCGAGATCACGGTGGAGGGCCAGGCCGCCGTCGACGAGTTCCACGCGGTGTGCGGCGGCGAGCAGCTCCCACCCCCGCCCTGGCCTCCCCGCTAGCGGCCGCGCCCCGTCCTCGGGCACGGCGCTGCGCCCGGCCTGAGCTCCCGGGGCCACCGATGCCGGTGAAGCTCCCGAAGCCCCGGAGCCATCAGCGCTCCCGGAGCCGGCCGGAGCGGCCCGGGTCCGGAGCGTCCCGGGTCCGGAACGGACCGGTCCCCCGTGAATCGCAGGATCGGATTTTCCCCTGATCGGGTGAGGTGGGCAGTCGGCGGGCCCGTGCCGTTCCCGCAATGCCCGGAATAGCCGCCGTCGCCCCCTAATGTGCTGGCGCGGAGCCGCGCGGGTGCATGCCCGCCCCTCAGGGGCGCTCCGCGTCGAGCAGGTCGGCCGAGGGCATGGGAGCAGCCAGCGATGATCCAGATCACCGGACTGACCAAGGTCTATCGCAAGGGCGCTCCGCCCGCGGTACTCGATCTGACCTTCGACGCCCGGCCCGGCACGGTGACCGCGCTGCTCGGCGCCGAGGGGGCGGGCAAGTCCACCGCGCTGCGGCTGATGCTCGAACTCGAACGGGGCCAGGGCGTCACGTTCTTCGGCGACCGCCCGTACCGCCGGCTGCGCCACCCCGAACGCGTGGTCGGGGTGATGATGCCCGGCGCCGAGGAGTCCGCAGTGGCCGGTCACCCGGGCCGCAAGGCGCGCAGCCACCTGCGGATGCTCGCCGCTGCCGTCGGCGTCCCGGCCCGCCGGGCCGACGAACTGCTGGAGCAGACCAGGCTGGCCGCGGTCGCCGGGCAGCGGTTGCGCACCTTCTCGCCCGGCATGCACCGCCGCCTGGCGCTGGCCGCCGCCCTGCTCGGCGACCCCGGCGCGCTGCTGCTGGACGGGCCCGCCGACGGCCTGTCACCGCGCAACGTCGAGTGGTTCCACTCCTTCCTGCGCTCCTTCGGCGCCGCCGGCGGAACGGTCCTGGTGACCACCCGCAGCCCGCAGGAGGCCTCGCAGCTCGCGGACCGGGTGGTCACCCTGGACCGCGGCCGGCTGGTGGCCGACCAGCCCGTCGCGGAGTTCCGGCAGACCAGGCTCAGTCCCGAAGTGGCCGTCCGGGGGCCGCAGATGGCGCGACTGGCCGATCTGCTGGTCAGCCAGGGCGCGGACGTCCGCCGGGACGGCAGCGTCGGTCTCGCGGTGGCCGGGATCGACCGCACCGAGATCGGCGAACTCGCCTACCGCCACGGGATCCTGCTGCACGAGCTGGCCGACCGGGTGGTCGAGCAGCCGGCGCCGCGGGTCGTCCTTCCGGTCGGCTCGGGCCGTTCCGGCGAGCTCCGCCTCCACCCGGAACCCGAGACCGGTCCGAGCCAGGAGCCTGGCCGGCGGCCGAACCGGGAACCGGCCCGGGAGGCGGGTCCGAAGCCGGCCGCCCGGCGGGTCCCCGAGCCGGCCGCCGAGCCCGTTCCGGGCGAGGCCGTGAGGTCCCCGGCCGAGCCCGCGACGGCCCCGCCCCTGCCCCCGCCCCCGACCCTGACCCCGGCCGAACCGGCCACCGCCGCCGCGCCGGGAGGCGCCGCCGTCCCGAAGTGCGGGGCTCCCCGCCGCCCCCGGCAGGATGGTTCCCTGCCCGCCCGCGCCCTGCCCGCCGTGGCCGTCGCCGCCGCCCTCCCGGCCGCCGCGCTCCCCGTCCTCGGCTCGGCCGGCCGCCGACCCGAGCCGCCGGGCCGTCGCTCCGGGCCGTCCATGCGGACGGGGGTCGACGCCATGGACGAACCCGCGCCCATGGTGGCCGTCGACCGGCTCTTCCGCGACGACCCGGCCCCGCCGCTGGAGCCCGCCCGGGTCCGGCCCCTCGGCCGCCGGGCCAGCGCCGACGACCTGCTCACCGACGACACCGTGCGCCTCCGGCGCCCCGCCTCGGGCGCGACCGCCGTCCGAGCCTCCGCCGTCCGGGGCGCCGCCGCCCAGAGCCCCGTCAGGCGAGCCGCCCCGGCCACCCCGGGCACCCCGGCCACTCCGGGCACCCCGGCCACTCCGGGCACCCCGGCCGCCCCGGGGACCTCTGCAGCCCCCGCCATCCCCGACGACCACCGGAGCGAGTGAACCGTGCGTGTCCTGGCCTACGAGCTGCGCCGCCTGCGCGGCCTGCGTTCCACCTGGCTGCTGCTCGCCGCCGTACTGCTCGGCGACGCCGGGGTGGCCGCCGTCCTGGCGAGCCAGGCCCCGGACGGCCCGCTGACGGCCCCGGCGGGGGTGCGGCTGCTGACCGCCGCCGTCCCGCTGATCCCGCTGCCCTTCGCGGCGCTCGGCGCCGGGGTGCTGGGCGCGCTCTCGTACGGGCACGAGGTGCGCCACCCGGGGCTGGTGGCCTCGCAGGTGTCGTACCCGCGCCGGGTGCGGCTGCTGCTGGCCAAGCTGGTGGTGATCGGCCCGGTGGCGGCGCTGCTGGCGCTGGCCACCCTGCTGTTCGACACGGCGGCCGTGCACCTCGCGCTGCCGGACGGCGTCACGGTGGCGGCCTGGGCGGACCCGTCCGCACTGTCGGACCGGGCCTTCGAGGCGCTGACCGGTGCGGGGGTGTCCGGGCTGTCCGACCTGCCGGGTGTGGGCGCCCCGCTCGGGCTGGTGGCCGGCCACGGGGTGCCCGCCGCCCTGCTGGCCTTCGTCCTGCTCACCGTGGTGGCGGGCTGGACCGGGGTGCTGGCCGCCTCGCTGACCCGCAGTGCCGCGGCCGGGGTGCTGCTGCTGTGCGCGTTGCCGCCGCTGCTGGAGTCCGGCGTCGCCCTGCTGCTTCGCCGCACCGGCAGGCCGTGGCCGACCCGGGCGACCGAACTGCTGCCGTTCCAGTCCGGGATCGAGTGGGCCTACGGCTGGGTGTACGGCGGTGCGCACGAGGCGATGGCCGGGAGCGCGGCGCTGACCGATCCGGCGCTGCTCGCCGCGGTCGCGACCCCTGCGGCGCTCCTGCTGCTGGCCGCCCTGCTGGCCCAGGCCCGCCGCCGCGCCCTGTAGCGCCGCGTCGCACGGGGCCGCCCGCCCGGGCCCGAGGCCGCGTCACGGGTGCGGTCCTGCCCGGGACTTCCAAGATCGACCAGCAGTGACCGTAATGCGCGGTTCTTCCTGATAAGAAGTCAATTATCCAGTCACGGTCGATCACCCTTTCGTGTGCTTTTCACGAGAATTCTCAAGCCACGCCTGCCGATCGCCGACAAAGGAGGCGTGAGTACCCTTGCGCACCCCACCATGACCCCCGCCCGTTCCGCCGATGGGCCCATCCACGGTCCCGGCGACCTGGACCGCTTCTCGTACGCCGACCGGCCGACCCCGCCGGTGCCCCGCTGGGAGGGCGCCGAGTCGGACATCGCCCGGGTCGGCCGCAAGACCACCAGCAGCCGGGGCCGCGGTCTGCACGGCCAGCTGGTCCAGCAGCTCGGCCAGATGATCGTCTCCGGCGACCTCGGTGCCGACCGCCCGCTGGTGCCCGAGGAGATCGGCCAGCGGTTCGAGGTCTCCCGCACCGTCGTCCGCGAGTCGCTGCGCGTGCTGGAGGCCAAGGGCCTGGTCAGCGCCCGGCCGAACGTCGGCACCCGGGTCCGTCCGGTCGGCGACTGGAACCTGCTGGACCCGGACATCATCGAGTGGCGCGCCTTCGGGCCGCAGCGGGACGAGCAGCGCCGGGAGCTGTTCGAGCTCCGCTGGGCGATCGAGCCGCTGGCCGCCCGGCTCGCCTCCGGCCACGGCCGGGAGGACGTCCAGCAGCGCCTGGTCGAGCTGGTCGAGATCATGAGCCACGCCGCCTCCCAGGCCGACCTCTCGACCTACACCCGGGCCGACGCCGAGCTGCACGGCCTGGTCCTCCAGATGGCGGGCAACCGGATGCTGGAGCACCTGTCCGGGATCGTCGCCTGCGCGCTGCAGGTCTCGGGCGGTCCGGCGATCTCCTGCGAGCGCCCCACGGAGTCCTCGGTCAGCCTGCACGCCCGGCTGGTGGAGGCGCTGGGTGCCGGCGACGGCGCCGCGGGCGAGGTCGCGATGCGGGCGCTGCTCACCGTCCATCCCGAGATCGAGCCGTCCGTTCCCGCGCCCAGGGAGCACTGAACGGGCTGTTTTCCACGAGCGGAGGCGCCGGACGGCGGCGGCCCGCTCCGCCCGGGCCCTCCGGCCGCACCGCGCGGCGCAGCCGGGGGGCTTCCGCATGTCGCCGTCCCACCGGGCAGAGCCGGCGGGGGCCGCGTGGCCGAGGGGGCGGCGTCCCCAGGGGGCGAACCGCCGGGAGCGGCCCGGTGGGAGCGGCCCGGCGAATGCGGGCGGCGAAAACGGACGGCGAAAGCGGGCCCACGTCGGGCTTGTCCATGACAATAGTTTCACCGGCGAGTGCGCGATGATGGAAGCGGCTCCGGGTTGCGGGCGCCGGATGGTGTGACCCGCGACACGAAGGCCATGCGTAACACTTGACGAGTAGCAGCGATGTGTCCTGAGCGGAAGCAGCTCCGGAATACTCCAACATGTCAGAATGCTGTGTTGGTCCGCGGCGCTGCTGCCGTCCTGCAAACCCAGTCCTCAAGCCCGAGTCGGTCGGAATCGACACCGCGCGTCCGACGCGCGATCTCCTTCCCCGCCCGCTCGGGCGGCCGGTACGGGTTCGAGATCCACTCATCGTCCGAGAGGTTGTTCGTGTCGGCCAGCACATCCCGTTCGCTTCCCCCCGAGATCGCCGAGTCCGCGGCTCTGCTGGCTCTCATCGAGCGGGGCAAGGCCCAGGGGCAGATCGCCGGTGACGACGTGCGCCAGGCGTTCGAGGCGGACCAGATCCCGGTCACCAAGTGGAAGAACGTCATGCGCAGCCTCAATCAGGTGCTGATTGAGGAGGGCGTGGACCTCATGGTCAGCGCGGCCGAACCGGCCGGCGCCAAGCGCAAGAGCGTTGCTGCCAAGAGCCCCACCAAGCGCACCGCCACCAAGGCTGTCACCACCCGGACCCCGTCGGCCCCGACCAAGCCGCCCGTGCGGATCGCCCCCGGCGCTCCCGTCGCGGCTCCGGCCGTCGTCGCCGCCGCGGCCACGGCTCCCACCGTCTCCGCCGAGATCACCGTCGAGGAGACGACCGGCGTCGTCGCCGGGGTGAAGGCGGCTCCTGCCAAGAAGGCCGCGCCGGCCAAGAAGGCCGCCGCCAAGAAGACCGCCGCGCCGGCCAAGAAGACCGCCGCCAAGAAGACCGCCGCCGGCAAGACCGCCAAGGGCGACGAGGAGCTGCTCGGCGAGGAGGAGCTGCTCGAGGACGTCGCGCTGCCCGGTGACAAGACCGAGGCCGAGGGCACCGGTCCGGAGGAGGAGTCGGAGGGCTTCGTCCTCTCCGACGACGACGAGGACGACGCGCCGGCCCAGCAGGTCGCCGTCGCCGGCGCCACCGCCGACCCGGTCAAGGACTACCTGAAGCAGATCGGCAAGGTCCCGCTGCTCAACGCCGAGCAGGAGGTCGAGCTCGCCAAGCGCATCGAGGCCGGTCTGTTCGCCGAGGACAAGCTCTCGGCCGCCGACAAGCTCGCCCCGAAGCTCAAGCGCGAGCTGGAGATCATCGCCGAGGACGGCCGCCGGGCCAAGAACCACCTGCTGGAGGCCAACCTCCGTCTGGTGGTCTCGCTGGCCAAGCGCTACACCGGTCGCGGCATGCTCTTCCTGGACCTGATCCAGGAGGGCAACCTCGGGCTGATCCGTGCGGTCGAGAAGTTCGACTACACCAAGGGCTACAAGTTCTCGACCTACGCCACCTGGTGGATCCGCCAGGCGATCACCCGCGCCATGGCCGACCAGGCGCGCACCATCCGCATCCCGGTGCACATGGTCGAGGTCATCAACAAGCTGGCCCGCGTCCAGCGCCAGATGCTCCAGGACCTGGGCCGCGAGCCCACCCCGGAGGAGCTGGCCAAGGAACTCGACATGACCCCCGAGAAGGTCATCGAGGTCCAGAAGTACGGCCGCGAGCCGATCTCGCTGCACACCCCGCTGGGCGAGGACGGCGACAGCGAGTTCGGTGACCTGATCGAGGACTCCGAGGCGGTCGTCCCGGCCGACGCGGTCTCCTTCACCCTGCTCCAGGAGCAGCTGCACTCGGTGCTGGACACCCTGTCCGAGCGCGAGGCGGGCGTGGTCTCGATGCGCTTCGGCCTGACCGACGGCCAGCCGAAGACGCTGGACGAGATCGGCAAGGTGTACGGGGTCACCCGTGAGCGCATCCGCCAGATCGAGTCGAAGACCATGTCGAAGCTGCGCCACCCGTCGCGCTCCCAGGTGCTGCGCGACTACCTGGACTGATCGACGGCAGTCGTTCCACGCGAAGGCCCGGAGCCGCACGGCTCCGGGCCTTCGCGGCTGTCCGGGCCCGGGCGTGTCAGCGTCCGGGTGGTGGTTGTCGCTCGTCCGGGTGGCGGCGCGGCGGGAAGCGGTCGCACGGTGCAGCCGGTCACCTACGCTGTGCCGGTTGCCTGCTTCCGAGCCTCCTGGAGTCACGGTGCCGACCGAGCCGGACCGCACTGACCTGCCGACGCCCATCCCGTTTCCGGCAGACCTCGCCGATCCGGTCGATCCGGCCGTCGGCCGGGCGGGCCGCCGCCGCAGGGCCGCCGTGCTGGCGCTGCTGGCCGCCGTGCCCGTCCCGCTGGTCGCCCTCGGCGGCGCGGCGCCGGCCGAGGCCCAGCGCCGGGTGGTCGGCGGTACGGCGGCGAGCACCGGGGACCACCCGTGGATCGTGGCGCTGTCCAGCCGCCAGCAGTTCGGCAGCGGCCGTTCCGGCCAGTTCTGCGGGGGAGCGCTGGTCACCCCGACCAAGGTGGTCACGGCCGCGCACTGCTTCTACGACGAGGGCAAGGGCCGGGTGGAGCGGCCGGGCCTCAAGGTGATCGTCGGCCGGGACGACATGCGCGGCACGACCGGCCGCGAGATTGCGGCGCGGTCGGTCTGGATCCACCCCGACTACTCCTTCGACGCGAACATGAACGACGTCGCGGTGATCACCCTGGCCGAGTCCCAGGGCGCCCGGCCGGTGGTCGAGCTGGTCGGCCAGGGCGAGACGGTGCCGTACCTGGCCGGGACCACGGCGCAGGTGTACGGCTGGGGCGACACCACCGGGCGGGGCGACTACTCGCCCACGCTGCGCGGGGTGTCCGTGCCGATCGTGCCGGACGGGGCCTGTGCGCAGGCGTACCCGGGCGGGCAGGACGGAAGGTTCGACGCCCGCGGCATGGTCTGCGCGGGCGAGGAGCGGGGCGGCAAGGACGCCTGCCAGGGCGACAGCGGCGGCCCGATGATCGTCGAGGGCCGGCTGGTGGGCCTGGTGTCCTGGGGGACCGGCTGCGCCGAGGCGGCCCACCCGGGCGTCTACACCAGGGTGTCCTCGGTCGCCGACGCGGTGCGCTCGGTCCTGTGAACGTCCGCGGACGCGGTGTGTCCGGTGAAGCGGACGTCGCGGTGGGTGTGCGCCCGGTCACGTGCTGACGCCGGGTTCTGACGCGGCGTCGGCAGTCGTGGCCGGGCCGTCACCGGACCCGGGAGGGTGCCCGGGGGTACAGCAGAGCCGGGCGGCCGGCCCCCGAGGGGGTCAGCCGCCCGGCCCACCGGTCGCGCGCGGTGCACGACCGGACACAGCTCGACGCCGGCTGCTGGTTTTGGCGCCCGGGATCAGCGCTCGTCTTCGGTCGCCGTGGCGGTGGTCGTGGTGAGACGGCCGCTCTCGTCCTGTATCTCCACGGCGATCTTCTTGAGCTCGGGCTCGAACTTCCGGCCGTGGTGGGCGCAGAAGAGCAGCTCTCCGCCGCTGGCGAGTACGACGCGCAGGTAGGCCTGGGCGCCGCAGCGGTCGCAGCGGTCAGCCGCGGTCAGCGGGCTCGCAGGGGTCAGAACAGTAGTCACGTCGCCTCTTCTCTAGCTCGACGAGCTGTCGTACCAGGGTCAACATCCAACCAGGCCGAAAACGTTCCCGCTCGTGGCTTTTCTTCTCTGAGGATTCTGCTGTGTTGATGAGGACGTGCCCCGGGCGTCGGTGGTTCATGCGTGCCGATTCCCGGGATCCGCCCGTCGCTCGAACGCCCGATCGGGATCGGGTACGAGGTCCGCGTAGCATAATCCTCTGCCGGGTTGGAGCATAAGCCCCGCCCCGGGCCCCGGTAGCCTGCATAACGGCAGTTCCGGAGCCTGTGCCGGGTCCCACGATCCGCCAGGACCGGTGGTACCGGGAGGAGATGGCGCCCCCGGGGTCCGTACCCGGGTGCGGTGCTTGTTCGCGCAGCGCGTACAAGCTGCGCGGGGCCGGCCCGTCGTGCTCTGCACCCGGCGCAGGGGCTCGGGCACGCAGGGCGACGGGTGTCGGTGCGGCGTGCTGCACTGGCGTTTGGTCCGGATGCGTCCGGATGTGACCGATGAGACAGAACTTCACCGAGGAGAGTGCCGCGTGAGTGCCGAAACGACCGTGCCGTCCGCGCTGCTGGCCGGCGACGACGGTTCCAACTACACCGCGCGGCACCTGCTCGTCCTGGAGGGCCTGGAGGCGGTCCGCAAGCGCCCCGGCATGTACATCGGCTCGACCGACAGCCGCGGCCTGATGCACTGCCTCTGGGAGATCATCGACAACTCCGTCGACGAGGCGCTCGGCGGCTACTGCGACCGCATCGACGTCGTGCTGCACCCCGACTCCTCGGTCGAGGTCCGGGACAACGGGCGAGGCATCCCGGTCGACGTCGAGCCCAAGACCGGGCTGTCCGGCGTCGAGGTCGTGATGACCAAGCTGCACGCCGGCGGCAAGTTCGGCGGCGGCTCCTACGCGGCCTCCGGCGGTCTGCACGGCGTCGGCGCCTCGGTCGTCAACGCGCTCTCCGCCCGCCTCGACGTCGAGGTCGACCGCGGCGGGCACACCCACGCGATCAGCTTCCGCCGCGGCACCCCCGGCCTCTTCACCGAGGCCAGCCCGGACGCGCCCTTCGAGCCCGGCAACGGTCTGACCAGGGCCCGCAAGGTGCCGAAGACCCGCACCGGCACCCGGATCCGCTACTGGGCCGACCGGCAGATCTTCCTCAAGGACGCCAAGCTCTCCCTGGAGAACCTGCACAGCCGCGCCCGGCAGACCGCCTTCCTGGTCCCCGGCCTCACCATCGTGGTGCGTGACGAGCGGCTCACCGAGAGCGAGAAGGTCGAGGAGAGCACCTTCCGCTTCGACGGCGGCATCGCCGAGTTCTGCGAGTTCCTGGCCCCCGACAAGCCGGTCTGCGACGTGGTGCGGCTGCACGGCGAGGGCACCTTCAAGGAGACCGTGCCGGTCCTGGACGACCTCGGGCACATGACCCCCACCGAGGTCACCCGCCACCTCGGTGTGGACATCGCGCTGCGCTGGGGGACCGGCTACGACACCACGCTGCGCTCCTTCGTCAACATCATCGCCACCCCCAAGGGCGGCACCCACGTCACCGGGTTCGAGCGCTCGCTGGCCAAGACGGTCAACGAGGCGCTGCGCGCGGGCAAGCTGCTGCGGGTCGCCGAGGACGACATCACCAAGGACGACGCCACCGAGGGCCTCACCGCGGTGGTCACCGTCCGGCTCGCCGAGCCGCAGTTCGAGGGCCAGACCAAGGAGGTGCTCGGCACCTCGGCGGCCAACCGGATCGTCGCGGCCGTCGTCGCCAAGGAGCTCAAGGCCTTCCTGACCTCGGCCAAGAAGGACCAGAAGCTCCAGGCCCGGGCCGTGCTCGACAAGGTCGTCGCGGCCGCCCGCACCCGGGTCGCCGCCCGGCAGCACAAGGAGGCCCAGCGCCGCAAGACCGCGCTGGAGACCAGCTCGCTGCCCGCCAAGCTGGCCGACTGCCGCAGCGACGACGTCGACCGCAGCGAACTGTTCATCGTCGAGGGGGACTCCGCGCTCGGCACCGCCAAGCTCGCCCGCAACTCCGAGTTCCAGGCGCTGCTGCCGATCCGCGGCAAGATCCTCAACGTGCAGAAGGCCTCGGTGAGCGACATGCTCAAGAACGCCGAGTGCGCCGCGATCATCCAGGTGATAGGGGCCGGCTCGGGCCGCACCTTCGACATCGACCAGGCCCGCTACGGCCGGGTCATCTTCATGGCCGACGCCGATGTCGACGGTTCGCACATCCGCACCCTGCTGCTCACCCTCTTCCACCGCTACATGCGGCCGATGGTCGAGCAGGGCCGGGTCTTCGCCGCCGTGCCGCCGCTGCACCGGATCGAGCTCACCAGCCCCAAGCGCGGCCAGGAGAAGTACCACTACACCTACTCCGACGCCGAACTGCGCTCCACGCTGCTGGAGTTCCAGCGCAAGAACCAGCGCTGGAAGGAGCCGGTGCAGCGCTACAAGGGCCTGGGCGAGATGGACGCCGACCAGCTGGCCGAGACCACCATGGACCCGCGCCACCGCACGCTGCGCCGGATCAACCTGGGCGACCTGGAGCAGGCCGAGAGGATCTTCGACCTGCTGATGGGCAACGACGTCGCCCCCCGCAAGGAGTTCATCGTGGACTCGGCGGCCACCCTGGACCGCTCCCGCATCGACGCCTGATCCCGGCCGTGCGCGAGGGCCCTCCACCCACGGGTGGAGGGCCCTCGCGCTGCCGGTTCCACCCGTGCTCCACCCCGGCTCCGATCAGCGGGAAGCGCCGGATCCGTAGCGTCGGAGAGGTCAGCAACAAGCCTTTCCCGGGACGGAGAATTCGATGGGTTCCATCGCCGACATCCTCGTGGCCCTCGCGGTGGTGGTCCTGGTGGTCCAGCGCCAGATGCGCGTCCAGCGCCTGGACACCGAGCGCCGTTTCTGGCTGCTGCCGCTGATCCTGGGCGCGCTCGCGCTGCGCGACCCGCAGCTCCTCGACCACCAGCACACCGCGCTCTCCGCCGGGCTGCTGGCCGCCGGACTGGTCGCCGTGCTCGCGATGGGCACGGCCTGGGGCTGGACCGTCCGGATCTGGCGGGCCTCCGACGGCAGCGTCCTGGTCAAGGGCACCAGGGCCACCGTGGCCGCCTGGTGCGGGATGATCGCCGTCCGGATCGGCCTGTACGCGGTCGGTGCGGCCCTGCACGTCCACCAGGCGGGCAGTTCGCTGATGCTGGGCATGGCGGTCCTGCTGCTGGTCCGCTCCTTCGTGGTGAACTGGAGGGCCCGGTCGCTGGAGCCCTCGCGGCCCGCCGCCGCACTGCACTGACCCGCCGCCGTGAGCATCGAGGAGGCCCCGTGGCCGGGTGGTACTGGACCCGCTGGCCGTCCCGGGAGGGGATCGGCCACGAGGACGAGAGCCGGCCTCGGCGGGTCCTGTCCGTGTTCGGCCGGAGCGTCCTGCTGGTCGCCGTCGGCTGGGGGACCTTCTCCGGCGGCAGGTACACCGGCTGGACGGTGGCGGCCGCGGCGGCCGGGCTGGCCGCGGCCGTCGCCCTCTGCACGGCGTACCTGCGGGTCACCCGGGAGCAGCGCCCGGCGCTCTCGTACCTGCTGGCCGCCGGCCTGGTCGGCGGCGGCTGGCTCGCCGACCTGTGGCTGGCCCACACGCTGGCCGACTTCCTGTGGATCGGGTTGGCCGTGACGGCTCTGATCCGGCTGCCGCCCGCGCCCGCGCTGGTCGTCGCGGCGGCCGCGCTGGGTTCGTACACGGCGGCCTCCCCGGCGGGCTGGCTCGGCAACGCCGCCACCGTCGGGGGCTCCGTCCTGGTCGGCTGCCTGCTGCGGCTGGACATCGAGGCGCGCGGCACCGCCCGCCGGCTGCTCGCCCAGGAGCGGGCCGCCCAGGCCGCCCAGGCGGAGAGCGCGGCGCTCGCCGAACGGGCCAGGATCGCGCGGGAGATCCACGACGTGCTCGCCCACAGCCTCTCCGCGCAGCTCGTCCACCTGGAGGCGGCCCGGCTGATGCTGGACGCCGGGACGGACCGCGAGCAGATCCGCGAACGGGTCGTCGCCGCCCGGCGGATGGCGCAGGACGGACTGGCCGAGACCCGCCAGGCACTGTCCGCGCTGCGCGGGGAGCTCACCCCGGTCGGGGAGTTCCTGGTCGAGCTGACCGGTCGGGAGCGGGCCGCCCTCACCGTCACCGGCACGCCCCGCCCGCTCGCCGCCGAGGTCGCCCTCGCGGTGCGGCGCACCGCGCAGGAGGCGATGACCAACGTCCGCAAGCACGCGTCCGGGGCCCGCGGCTCCGTCGAACTGCGCTACCTGGACGGCGCGGTGGAGCTGGAGGTGTGCAACACCCGGCCGCCGCGCGGCCGATCCGCGGGTGGGCCCCCGTCGGAGGAGCTGGCCGCCAGCGGCATCGGGTACGGTCTGCTGGGAATGCGCGAACGCGCGGAACTGCTCGGGGGCACGCTGCTGGCGGGCCCGCAGGACGGAGGGTGGCGCGTGCTGCTGCGGGTGCCGGCATGAGTGAGCACATGGGTGGTGCGGGGGCGATCAGGGTGGTGGTCGCGGATGACCAGACCGTGGTGCGCGAGGGCATCGTGATGCTGCTGGGGCTGCTGCCCGGCATCGAGGTGGTCGGTGCGGCCGGGGACGGGGAGGAGGCCGTCGCCCTGGTGGAGCGTCATCACCCGGACGTGGTGCTGATGGATCTGCGGATGCCGCGCTGCGACGGGGTCGAGGCGACGAGGCGGATCCGCTCGGCGCACCCGGAGACCGAGGTCGTGGTGCTCACCACCTACGCCGACGACGACTCGCTGTTCCCCGCGCTCCGGGCCGGGGCGCGCGGCTACCTCACCAAGGACGCCGGCGCCGAGGAGATCGCCCGGGCCGTCGCGGACGTCCGCTCGGGTGCCGCCGGGCTCTCCCCGCAGGTCCAACTCCGGCTGCTGGAAAGGCTTTCGGAGCAGCGCGACGACTCCGGGCCGGCCGCCGGGAGGCCCGGAACCCGGTCGGGGGAGCTGCCCGACGGGCTGACCGTCCGGGAGGCCGAGGTGCTGGCGCTGATCGCCGAGGGGCTGTCCAACGCCGAGATCGCCCAGCGGCTGTTCGTCAGCCAGGCGACCGTGAAGACCCACATCAACAATCTGTTCGCCAAGACCGCGGTGCGGGACCGGGCTCAGGCGGTCGCGTACGCGTTCCGACACGGAATCACTGGGACGCAGCAGTAGTCCGATGAGTGTCTGTCGGATGATCGATCACCTCATCGAGTGAACGTATCTGCGATGGTCAGGGGCGCTCTCCTAGGGCCGCCATCATGGTTCGGGTCAGAACATCCGGCCGTCCAGGAGCAGCAGTGCCACAGCAGCAGACGAGCAGTCCCGGCCCGGGACAGCAATTCGACTGGTGGGCCGCTGCGGCCGCCGGTACCCCCGTTGAGTCCGCCGAGCCATCGGCTGCGCACCGCCGGACGGCGGTACCGGCGCAGTCGGGCCCCGCCCCCACGGACCACGTTCCTACGGCCCGGTCGGCAGAGGCCGCCGTCGGGTCAGTGGCCGTCGGCGCACCGGTCCACGGGGCCGCCGTCGAGCCGTTCGCCCAGAGCATCCCAGCCGATCCGGCGGCCCCGGCCGCACCGCACGCACCGCTCGACGAGGAACCGGTCGCCGACCGCACCGAGGTCTACCGGACGGTTCAGGCCAGCGAGACGTTCCTGCAGATCCGCCGCAGCTACCGGACCTTCGTCTTCCCGATCACCGGTGCCTTCCTCGCCTGGTACCTGCTGTACGTCGCCGCCCAGGCGGGTGCCCCGGACCTGATGCGCAGGACGGTGGCCGGCCCGCTCAACGTGGCCTGGCTGCTGGGGCTGCTGCAGTTCGCCTCGACCTTCCTGCTCACCTGGCTCTACGCCCGCAACTCCCGGACCAAGCGCGACCGCGCCGCCCTGGGCCTGCGCTGGGACACCCAGGACCAGCTGCGATGACGCCCCTGCTGGCCACCGTGCCCACCGATGCGGCCAAGGCCGCGGTGCAGACCGCCGTCCGGACCGTGGTGTCGACCGCCACCCCGCCGCCGGTCGCCCCCACCGGCGACCACCACTCGCTCGCCATCGCGCTGTTCGCCGTCGTCGTCCTGGTCACCCTGGGGGTCACCCTCTGGGTCGGCCGCCAGGGCAACGCCGCCGAGGACTTCTTCGCCGGCGGCCGCGACTTCACCCCGCTGCAGAACGGCTTCGCGCTCTCCGGGGACTACCTCTCCGCCGCGTCCTTCCTGGGCGTCGCCGGGCTGATCGCGCTGTACGGCTACGACGGCGTGCTCTACAGCATCGGCTTCCTGGTCGCCTGGCTGGTCGTGCTGATGCTGGTCGCCGAACTCGTCCGCAACGCGGGCCGGTACACCCTCGCCGACGTCCTCGCGCTGCGGCTGCGCCGTCGCAAGGTGCGCGCCGCGGCCGGTGGCGCCAGCGTCGTGGTCACCCTGCTCTACCTGGTGGCCCAGATGGTCGGCGCCGGTTCGCTGGTCGCCCTCCTGCTCGGCACCGGCAGCCCGCACGCCCGCACCTGGACCATCATCGCGGTCGGCGCCCTGATGATCGTCTACGTCACCATCGGCGGGATGCGGGCCACCACCTGGATCCAGATCATCAAGGCCTTCCTGCTGACCGGCGGTTCGGTGCTGCTCACGGTGCTGCTGGTGGTCCGCTTCCACGGGGACCTCGGCGAGCTGATGCGCGAGGCCGCCCAGCACAGCGGCGCCGGGCAGCGCTACCTGGAGCCCGGGCTCAAGTACGGCGGCAGCATCACCAGCCGGCTGGACTTCGTCAGCCTCGGCCTCGGCCTGGTGCTCGGCACCGCGGGCCTGCCGCACATCCTGTCCCGCTTCTACACGGTGCCCACCGCGCGGGCCGCCCGCCGCTCCACGATGTGGGCGATCGGCCTGGTCGGCAGCTTCTACCTGATGGCCATCGTGCTCGGCCTCGGCGCCACCGCGCTGATCGGCTCGGCCGAGGTGCGGCACGCCAACTCGGCCGGGAACACCGCCGTTCCGCTGCTCGCCCTGGTGCTCGGCGGCGGCAACGGCAGTACCGGCGGGGTGGTGCTGTTCGCCCTGATCTCGGCGATCGCCTTCGCCACCATCCTCGCGGTGGTCGCCGGGCTGACCCTGGCCTCCTCGGCGGCCTTCGCCCACGACATCTGGGCCGGCGCCTGGCGCGCCCGGCCGAGCCGCGAACAGGTGAAGAGCCGCGAGCAGCTGAAGAGCCGTGAGCAGTCGAAGAACGGCCGCGGGCGGCGCCGCCGGGGCGAGACCGTCCCGGCCTCCCGGGCGGCGGAGGAACCGGTCTCCGAGCTCAGTGAGCAGCAGGAGGTGGTGGTCGCCCGGTTCGCCGCCGCCGGGATCGGTGCGACGGCGATCGTGATCAGCCTCTTCGCCCAGCAGCTGAACGTCGCCTTCCTGGTGGGCCTGGCCTTCGCCGTCGCCGCGTCCTCCAACCTGCCGGTGCTGCTGTACAGCCTGTTCTGGTCGCGGTTCACCGCTCGCGGCGCGGTCTGGGCGGTGTACGGCGGGCTGGTCCCGGCGATCGTGCTGGTGTTCTTCTCGCCGGTGGTGTCCGGCTCCCCCGAGGCGCTCTTCCCGGGCCTCGACTTCCACTGGTTCCCGCTGGAGAACCCGGGCATCGTCTCCATCCCGCTGGGTTTCCTGGCCGGCTGGGTCGGGACGGTCACCTCGTCCGAGCCCGCCGATCCGGACCGGTTCGCCGAGCTGGAGGTACGTGCCCTCACCGGTGCGGGCGCGGCCTGAGCCGTCGCGCCCGGGGAACCCCGGCGGGCCTGGGGCCGCCGGGGTTCCCCCCTGTCCGGCCCCAGGCCCGGGACCAGGCCCGGCCCCTGTCCGGCCCCTGTCCGGAGACCGTGCCCTAGGCGCGGGCCGCCAGCCCGTAGCGGTGCTCCGGCCGGCCGGTGTCGCCGTACCGCAGGGTCAGCCGCAGCCGGCTGTCCCGCTCCAACTGCTTGAGGTAGCGCTGCGCGGTGGAGCGGCTCAGCCCGGTGGCGTCGGCGACCTCCTGGGCGGACAGCGGCCGGCCGGCCCGGCGCAGCACCCCCATCACCAGGTCCGTGGTGGGCGCCGAGTGGCCCTTGGGGAGCGTTCCGGCCGGGGCGGCGGCGCTGCGCAGGGTCGCGAACAGCCGGTCCACCTCGTCCTGGCCGGCCTCCCGGGCCGGCGCGGCGAGCGCGTGGCGCAGCTGCGCGTACGCCACCAGCTTCTCCCGCAGCCCGGCGAAGGTGAACGGCTTGACCAGGTACTGGAGTGCGCCGTGCTGCATCGCGGCGTGCACCGTCGACACGTCCCGGGCGGCCGTCACCATCATCACGTCGCAGGCGACCTGGCGTTCCCGCAGCCGGCGCACCAGGGCCAGGCCGGTCTCGTCGGGCAGGTGGTGGTCGAGCAGCAGCAGGTCCACCGGGCGGCGCTCCAGGGCGGCCAGCGCCTCCCCGGCCGAGTGCGCGGTGCCGGTCACCCGGAAGCCCGGGACCTTGGCCACGTAGGCGGCGTGCACGTCCGCGACCCGGAAGTCGTCGTCCACCACGAGTACGTCGATCATCACGCCTCCACGAGCCGACTGGTGAGCAGGGCCTCGGGCAGCTCGACGGTGAACCGGGCGCCGCCGAGCGGCCCGGTGTCGAGCACGATCCGGCCGCCGGTCCGCTCGACCAGCCGCCGCACCATCGCCAGCCCCAGCCCGCGCGGACGGTGCGCGGGCGCGTCCTTGCTGGTCCACCCCTCTTCGAAGACCTGCTCGCGCAGCTCCTCCGGCACGCCCGGGCCGCTGTCCGCGACCTGCAGCAGCAGGGTCGCTCCGGCCGCCGCCAGGCTGACCTCCACCCGGCCCCCGCCGCCCGCGGCCAGGGCGTCCACCGCGTTGTCGATCAGGTTGCCGAGCACCGTCACCAGTGCCCGGGCGTCCACCACCGCGTCCGGCAGGTGCGCCGCCGCGGCCAGCGCCAGCAGCACCCCGCGCTCGCCCGCCACCGAGGTCTTGCCCGCCAGCAGTGCCGCCACGTGCGGGTCCTGCACCTGCTCGGCGATCCGTGCGGCGACCACGGCGTGCGAGCCGGACTGCTCCGAGATGAACGCCACCGCCTGCTCGTGGCGGCCCAGTTCCAGCAGGCCCAGCAGGGTGTGCATCCGGTTGGCGTGCTCGTGGTCCTGGGCCCGCAGCGCCTCGGTCAGGCTGCGGGTGGTGTCCAGCTCGCGGACCAGCGACTCCAGCTCGGTGCGGTCCCGCAGGGTGACCACCGCGCCGCCCTCGGGCGTGGTCGTGCGGTTCACCACGAGCACCCGGTCGTCCCGGACGGCCGGCAGGTCGGCGCCGGCGATCCGCCCGGAGAGCACGTCCGCCAGCCGGCCCGGTGGCAGCACCGCGCCGATCGGCCGGCCGGTGCAGTCCTCGGGCAGGCCGAGCAGCCGCAGGGCCTCGTCGTTGGCCAGCCGGATCCGGCCGCGTTCGTCCAGCGCCACCAGGCCCTCGCGGATTCCGTGCAGCATCGCCTCCCGCTCGACCAGCAGCGCCGAGATGTCGGCCAGCGCGATGTTGTGGGTGCGGCGCTTGAGCCGGCGGGCCAGGAGGAGGGTGGCGAGCGTGCCGGCGGCCAGGCCGGCGCCCGCGCACAGCAGGATGCCGGTGAGCATCGTCAGCAGCCGGCGGCGGATCGAGTCGTCGCTGATGCCGACCGAGACCTCGCCGACGATCCGGCCGTCCGCCATCCGCAGCGGCACCTTGCCGCGGGCGGTGCGGCCCAGGGTGCCCTGCTGGATGGCGGTGACGCTGCGGCCGCTGAGGGCCGGCTCCGGATCGGTGCTGACCCGCTGGCCGATCCGGCCCGGGTCGGTGTGCGAGAGCCGGATGCCGTCCAGGTCGGTGACCACCACGAAACTGGCGCCGGTGGCCAGCCGGATCTGCTCGGCGTTGCGCTGGGCGGCCACCACGTCGCGGCCGGCGGCGGCCCGGGCGATGTTCTCGTCGGTGGCGGTGGCCTGGGCGATCGACAGCGCCCGCTGCATCGCGTCGTGGTCCAGCTCGCTGCTGACCGGGGCGAGGAACAGCCCGGCGGTCACGGCGGTGACACCGACGGTGACGACGGTCTGGCTCAGCAGCAGCTGGGCGAAGACCCGGCGGGGTCCGCGGGGGAGCTTCATCCGGACCTCCTCTCGGCGGCTGCGGGGGATCGGGCGTCCTCGGGGGGCGGTCGGGGCGCCGATGGGTGGGGTCGGGACACCCTATGTTTCCGGGGTGTTTCTGTCAGCCGCGTCCCCGCAGTTGTAGCGGAAGCAAAACGAGCAGAACACCCCTCTATGCGGAGAAGTCGCACTACGCGAAGAAGGCTCCCGCCGGGGCCGGGCCCGCTCCTACCTTTCCGGGGCAGGCAACAGACCCGGGAGGATCGACATGAGCAAGACCCCGGCGATCGAGCTGACCGGCGCGACCAAACGGTTCCGCACCCCCTCCGGGGCGCTGCACACCGCCGTCCGCGATCTCGATCTGACCGTCGCCCAAGGCGAGTTCGTCGCCGTCGTCGGCCCCACCGGCTGCGGCAAGTCCACCACGCTGACGCTGGTCAGCGGCTTGGAGGAGCCCACCGAGGGCGAGGTCCGGGTGTACGGCGAGCCCGTGCGCGGGATCGACCCCAAGGTCGGGTTCGTCTTCCAGCAGGACGCCGTCTTCCCCTGGCGCACCGTCCTGTCCAACGTGATGGCCGGCCCGCGCTTCCGCGGCGTGCCCGCCGCCGAGGCCCGGGAGCGGGCCCGGGACTGGCTCGGCCGGGTCGGCCTGGCCGCCTTCGAGGACCGCTACCCGCACCAGCTGTCCGGCGGCATGCGCAAACGCGTCGCGCTCGCCCAGACCTTCGTCAACGACCCGGCGATCCTGCTGATGGACGAGCCGTTCTCGGCACTGGACGTGCAGACCCGGGCGCTGATGTCGGACCAGCTGCTGGAGCTGTGGGCGGGGACCGGTTCCTCCAGGGACGCGGCGTCGGTCGTCTTCGTCACCCACGACCTGGACGAGGCCATCGCGCTCGCCGACCGGGTCGTCGTCATGACGGCCGGACCGGCCACCGTCAAGGAGATCTTCACCGTCGACCTGCCGCGCCCGCGCAGCGTGGAGGCCGTCCGGCTGGAACCGAGGTTCGTCGAGCTGTACCGCGAGATCTGGGCCTCGCTCGGCGAAGAGGTGCGCATCACCCGGGAGAGAGGAGCGGGTCGTGCCGCTTGAGACCGCATCCGAGTCCGCGTCCGAGCCCGGGGCGGAGTCCGTGTCCGGGTCCGGGGCGGCGCCGGCGTCCGCGCCGGCCGCCGCCGGGAAGCCCCCGGCCGTCACGACGAGGACCGAGGCCCGTGAACGGGCCGCCCGCAACCGGAGGCTGGGTGTCCTCGGCGCCCGGGTCGCGGTGCTGGTCGCCTTCCTCGGACTGTGGGAGGTCTGCGCCCGGACGGACGTCATCGACCCGTTCAACTTCTCCCAGCCGTCGAGGATCTGGGACCAGATCTGGCAGTGGACCACCCACGGAACCGCGCAGGGCTCGCTCGGCGAGCAGATCGGCTACACCCTCTACGAGGCCCTCACCGGCTGGGTGATCGGCGTCATCGGCGGTGTGCTGCTGGGCATCGCGCTCGGCCGGGTCCGCTTCCTGGCCGACGTCCTCGGGCCGTACATCAAGGTGCTCAACGCCATCCCGCGGATCGTGCTCGCGCCGATCTTCCTGATCTGGTTCGGCCTGGGCCCGGCCTCCAAGGTCGCCTCCGCGGTGGTGCTGGTGTTCTTCCCGGTGTTCTTCAACGCCTTCCAGGGCGCCCGCGAGGTGGACCGCAACCTCGTCGCCAACGCCCGCATCCTGGGCGCCGACAACCGCAGGGTCACCCTCCAGGTGGTCATCCCCGCCGCCACCACCTGGATCTTCACCAGCCTGCACGTCAGCTTCGGCTTCGCGCTGATCGGCGCCATCGTCGGCGAGTACATCGGCGCCACCAAGGGCCTCGGCCTGCTCGTCGCGGCCGCCCAGGGCACCTTCAACGCGGCCGGCGTCTACGCGGCCATGACCATCCTCGCCGTCGTCGCGCTGCTCACCGAGGGACTGCTGACCTTCGCCGAGAAGAAGCTGTTCCGCTGGAAGCCCGCCGACGCGGGCGACGGCCGCTGAACTCCCCCCGTCGTCAGAAGAGAGAGGCACCCCCACCCATGCGCAGACCAGTCGCCGCCGCCCTTGCCGCCGCCCTGCTCCTCCCGCTCTCCGCCTGTGCCAACGACGCCGCCACCGCCGGCCACGGCGCGGTCGCCGCCCCCGCCGGGCAGCAGGTCGACGGACCCAAGGTCAAGATCATGGTCGGTGGCCTGGACAAGGTCATCTACCTGCCCGCGATGCTCACCCAGCGGCTCGGCTACTTCGCCGACGCCGGCGTCAACGTCGAGCTGATGACCGAGCCGGCCGGCGTCAACGCCACCACCGCGCTGCTCGCCGGGGACGTCCAGGGCGCCGTCGGCTTCTACGACCACACCATCGACCTCCAGGCCAAGGGCAAGAAGGTCGAGTCCGTCGTGCAGTTCGCCCAGGCGCCCGGCGAGGTCGAGGTGGTCTCCACCAAGCAGGCCGACGCCATCAGGTCCGGCGCCGACTTCAAGGGGAAGAAGCTCGGCGTCACCAGCATCGGCTCCTCGACCGACTTCCTCACCAAGTACCTCGCGGTCAAGAACGGGACCGCCGTCAGCGAGTTCAGCCCGATCGCGGTCGGCGCCGGCCAGACCTTCATCGCCGCGCTCCAGCAGGGCAGCATCGACGCCGGGATGACCACCGACCCGACCGTCGCGAACATCCTGGACAAGGGCCTCGGCAAGGTCCTGTACGACATGCGCACCCCCGAGGGCTCGCGCGAGGCCCTCGGCGGGCTGTACCCGTCCTCGTCGCTGTACATGAACACCGACTGGGTGGAGAAGAACAAGGACACCACCCAGAAGCTCGCCAACGCCTTCGTGAAGACCCTCAAGTGGATGTCCGGCCACACCCCCGAGGAGATCGCCGCGAAGATGCCCGCCGACTACGCGCAGGGCGGCGCCGAGCAGTACGCGGCGGCGATCAAGGCGACGCTGCCGATGTTCACCACGGACGGCGTGATGCCGGCCGACGGGCCGAAGACGGTGCTCTCGGTGCTCGCCGCCTTCCACCCGGACGTCAAGGGCAAGGAGGGGACGATCGACCTGGCGAAGACGTACACCACGGAGTTCGTCGCCAAGGCGGCCGGCTGACGCTCCGCCCCGGCGGTCCCGCGCTCACCCCCACGGGCGCGGGGCCGCCGCGTTTCAGACCCCCCGTACGGACAGCACGTCCATCCGCGAGGGCGTCCCCGCCGCCTTGCCGCAGCTCTCCGGGCGGGCCGGCTCGCTGGCCGCCTCGATCACGTCCACCTCCCAGGACCGCCCGTCCCGGTGCAGCACCGTCACCAGCCAGCGGCCCCCGCCGTCCGGCCGCTGGGTGAGCGTCAGCACGTCCACCCCGGTCTCGCCGGTGGCCAGCCGCACGGCGTGCTCGGCCGCCTGGCCCGGACGCTCCCAACCCGAGCAGCCCCGCGACCACTCCGGCACCACGTGCCCGGCCGCCGTCGCCGCCAGCACCTCCTTGGCCGTCTCCGGCGTCAGCCGCCCGTACGCGTAGCCGTACGGCAGCACCAGCATCGTGGGGGAGAAGCGGTGCCCGCCCAGGTGGGTCACCTCCCGCACCTCGCTGTGCCCGGCCGCCGCCAGCTCCGCCGCGAGCGGACGGCCCAGCAGCGCGCAGCAGCGGTCCCGCCGCCCGTTGGTGCACACCAGGGCCACCGGCCCGCCGACGTGCTCCGTTCCGAAGCCGGTGTGGTCACCGGCGCCCAGCGCCGCGAAGTCCAGCTCCAGCAGCTCCGCCGGATCCGCCACCCCCGCCCGGCGCACCCAGCCGCGGCCGGGCACCGTGTGCGCCACGAGCACCTCGTGGCGTGCGGTCGGCAGGCAGTCGGCGTGCCGCCCGGGCCGCCGGATCAGGGCCACCCGCACGCCCGTCCCCGCCGCGGCCGCCTCCAGCGCCCGCCCGACCGCCGCGTCCAGGTGGCTCTCACCCAGCGCCTTCGCGCCCCACGGTCCGTTCTGCTCCACCAGCAGCCAGGTGGTCGCCACCGCCGCCGTCGCTGCCAGCGGCTCCGAAAGTTCACGCGACACGGTCGCACAGGTGCTCACCCCGGCAAGGCTACCCTCACCTGATCACCCTCACCCGGCTCACCCGAACGCGGCCCTCACCCGCTGCGCCACCTCCTCGTCCACCGCGTCGTACATCGGCTCGGAGACGGTCGGGAGGTCGGCGAACTCCAGGTGGATGCTGCGGACGACATCGGCGAACAGCTCCGAGTAGAGCACCCAGTCCTCGGGGCACGGGGTGCTCAACTCCAGCGAGAGCAGCTGGGACTCGTTCGGCAGCGGCAGGTGCACCTGGATCACCGAGGTGGTCAGCACCCCGTCGACGAGCGGGACCGCCAGGCCGTCCAGCGGGGTCGACCCGTCGTCGACCGGGGTCGCCACGGCGTCGATCACCGCCACCGCCCGCCCGGCCGGCAGCTCGACCGCCGTCACCTCCGCCTCCGGACGGGACAGGGCCAGACGGGTGAGCAGGAAGTCCACCGCGCCCGGGTAGTCGGTCCCGACCAGGGGGCACACCGAGGCCACGATCGACGCCGTGCTGGGGCGGCCGTCCACGTCCACCAGGCACATCCCGGCGTGGATCACCCCGGCCTCGGCCATCGGCGGGATCAGCTCGGCCAGCGCCACGGCCCAGCGCACCCGCATCTCCTCGGGATGGGAGGCCAGCACCTCGCAGACCAGCTCCCAGAGCTCCTCGGCCACCTCGTCGTCGGTGCCCAGCACCGGGACCTCGTGGAAGGCGGGCGGGACGACGAAGCGGATCTGGAGCCGGGTGTCCTCGGTGGCTGTCGGAATGTCGGACATCGGGCCTTCCACGGAGGTCATGAGGGCTTGCGGATCCGGTTGCGGACGTCCAGCCAGGACGGCGGGACGGGGACCGGGACGCCGTACGCGCGGGCCTCGATCAGCAGGTCGAGGTAGGCGGCGGCCCGGTCGCGCAGGCCGGAGCGGTGCCAGGTCCAGAGTTCCTTCAGCGCGGGGAAGGCGGCGAGCACGCCGATGCCGATCAGCCCCATGCCGAGGGAGGTGAGCTGCCGACGGTGCTCGGCACCGGCGGGGTCCATGCCCAGGGGGGCGACGATCATGCCGACGACCACGGTGAGGATGAAGATCCTGCCCCACGTGCTGATCTGCTGGCGGGAGCGCTTCACGGCGGTGAGCAGCCCCCTGGCGGCCTGCTCGTCCAGGAAGTCGAGGCCGTGCGGAGCACCGATCTCACGGGCCCGGGCGGCCAGCGCCGGATGGAGGGTGAGCGCGCCGACCGGCAGCACCGGGAACTTCGGGTCGATTACGGCGTCGGTCGGCCACCATGAGCCGTGCAGCGCGGGGGCGGAGGACGGGGGAGCGGCGGAGGGGTGCGCGGTCGGAGCGGCGGGGTACGGCGCCGGGGCGGCAGGCGGCTGTGGAGCGGTTGCGGCGCTCTCTTCCCAGGAGGCCCGATCGGCATCGACTCCCCACTCGGCGGGAATCCGGACCGTCAGTCCCGCGCGCCTGGCGTGGTTCAGCAGACCGATGTACGTGGTGAAGTGCACTGAGGCGGCGTCCTTCTCCGAAGCGCGGTGCGCACCCCATGCCCAGAGTGCGATGCCGGCCGGAATCCCCAGGATCACTGCTGCCCAGTTGCCAGTGATCGAGGTGGCCGCGATCGCCATGATGATGAGCAGCCACGCCAGCTCGGAGTAGGAACCCACTCGGTTCCGTAGCCTCAGATGTCTGGTCACCACCTCGCGTGCCACGTGGTCGTGCAACAGGTTGATCCCATAGAGGGTTTCGGCCCGCCGCGCGGCCTCGGCCACCTCGGGCACCGCGGCGATCCTCCCGCCTTCGACGGGGAGCGTCGCATGGAAATCGTTGGCCATGGGTCTCTCCTCTCAGCCGACGGCGTTCAGGAACGGTGTGGACGGCAGACGGTAGGCGGGCTTGGGCACTCCGGGGGCGACGATGTGGGACTCCCTCTCCTTCTCCTCTTGGTCCTTCTCGTAGTTCCGGTAGAGGCTGTGGGAGAGCCCGCCCGCCTTGTTCGAGATCGTGATCATGCCGGGGTCCACCTCGACGCCGGTTTTCTTGAGCCCGCCGACGATGGCCCTGGTCGACAGGGGGTTGCGGGTCATCTCGTACAGGGACGTGCCGGCACCACGGGTCCGCGCGGCGACACCGGATCCCTTCGCGAGCTGCATCGACTCCCTGAGGTTGCCGACGTGGGCCTTGACCTTGTTGACGACGCCCGGGACCTTGGCCGCCTTGGCTGCCTTCCCAGCGGTGGCGAAGCCCTTGATGGCGCCGACACCGGGGATCACCCCGAGCCCGTCCAGCCCGATCTTCAACCAGGAGACGTCCTGTCCACGGGACTTGGCGATGCCGTGACCGGCCATCGCGGCCGCGCTGGTCAGCATGGCCGCAGCGCCCAGCACCGGGCCCGCGACGGGGATCGCCAGCGCCGCGATCGCCAGCCCGGCGGAGATCTGGGACAGGAGGTCCGCGTGCTCGGCCAGGAAGTCCAGCGACTTCTGCCAGGCATGCTCCACCTTGTCCAGCATCTTCTTGAGGAAGTTCGGGTCCGGCGGGTGGTGCCGGGACGCCTCCATGATGGCCTTGGCGGCCACCTCGGCCTTGTTCTTGTGGTCCGCGAGCTGCTTGCGGCCGTTGGCGATCACCTCGTCGAGCTGGTGCACGAGCTGCTGCTGGGCCTGGAGTTTGGCCTCGAAGTCGGCCTTGGCCTTCGTCCGGGCGGCCGCGTCGGTGGACTGCGCGGAGGCGTCGAGGGCCTTTCCCGCGGTGTCGCACTGGACGTTCATGTCGCCCAGTCGGGAGCGCAGTTCGACGGCTTGGGCCTCCATGGTCCGGCCGGTGGAGAGCAGTCCGGTGAGCTGGGTGTGCCAGGTCTTGAGGGCCCGTGAGCAGGTGGCCATCGATTCGTGGCCCTGGGTGAGGTACTTGGGCAGTTCGCCCAGTTTGCCGGCGAAGTTGCGGGCCGCCTCGCCCTGCCAGGCGCTGCCCTCGGAGCCGAGGTCGGCGAGCGCGTGGCGCAGTTCCTCCAGTTCGCGGGCGACGGCGTCGACGTCCGCGTACATCTTGGCGATGGCCGGGAGGTCCCCCGGGGCCGGGCAGAAGCCGAGGCCCGGCCAGTTCTTGTCACTCATGGTGGAAGTCAGTCCCCTGGGTGTTGGCTCAGGTCGCGCCGAGGCCCTTGGCGGTGCCCTGCTCGTTGTCCCCGTAGTTCTTGAGCGAGGCGTCGAGGCCTTCGCGCAGGCCGTGGGCGAGCTTGGCCATCCGGCCGATGCCGCCGTGCCAGTGGTCCTCGAAGCCCTTGCAGGCCGAGTCGAGCCGCTCGGTGCCCAACTGCTTGCCCTTTCCGAGGTTTTCGAGGCTCTTGGCGACCGCCCCCATGCGGTTGCCGCACTCGTCGAGCTGCTTGGACACGGTTCTCATCCGGCCCATGTCGATCTTGAATTCTTCGGCCAACTCCCCGTCCCCCCAATGCATGTGGCGCGATATGGAGCACCTGTTCGGTGAACCTAACCCATGGGTGGGCAAAGTTCGGGCCATGCCCGGGAATTGGAGATCGCCCTTCCGCATTCCCGGTCGGACGGGCACGAAAAAGCGGAGGGGCACCGGATGATCTCCGGTGCCCCTCCGCTCGTACGGGTGCCGTTACGCCGGGCCGGCGACCACCGCGATCGGGGTGGTGACCGGGGTGCCGGAGCCGTCGCGGCGCGGGTCGCGCTCGGGCAGGTCGACCGGGGCGCCCTTGGCGGTGGCGGCGCGGGCCGGGGCGGCGCCGGCCCAGGCGAAGGTCAGGGCCTCCTCGCCGCGCAGGAATCGCTGGCAGCGCACGCCGCCGGTGGCACGGCCCTTGCGCGGGTACTGCTCGAACGGGGTGACCTTCCAGCTCGTCTGCTCGCCGTCGGAGAGCGTGCCCGTGGCCGTGGCCACCGAGACCACCACCGCGTCCGCCGCCGGGTCCACCGCCGTGAAGGACAGCACCCGCGCGCCGTCCGACAGCTTGATGCCCGCCATGCCGCCCGCCGGGCGGCCCTGCGGACGCACCTGGCCCGCCGGGTAGCGCAGCAGCTGGGCGTCCGAGGCGATGAAGACCAGGTCCTCCTCGCCGGTGCGCAGTTCGACCGCGCCCACCAGCTCGTCACCCTCCTTGAGGGCGATCACCTCGAACTCGTCCTTGTTCGCCGGCCACTCCGGCACCACCCGCTTCACCACGCCCTGCAGCGTGCCCAGCGCCAGCCCCGGCGAGGACTCGTCGAGGGTGGTCAGCGCCAGCGCCCGCTCCCCGTCCTCCAGCCGCAGGAACTCGCCCACCGCGGCCCCGCCCGCCAGCGTCGGCGACGGTGTCGGCGGCAGTGCCGGAAGGTCGATCACCGGCAGCCGCAGCACCCGGCCCGCGGACGTCACCACGCCCACGTCCGCCCGTGCCGTCGCGTGCACCGCCGACACGATCACATCGTGCTTCGCCCGCTTCTCCGACACCTCGAACGGCTCGCCGTCCGCCGTCCGCGCCAGCAGGCCCGTCGACGACAGCAGCACCCGGCACGGGTCGTCCGCGACCTCCAGCGGCACCGCCAGCGCCGCCGAGGGCACCGCCCCCGCCTCCAGCAGCACCGTGCGCCGCTCGGTGCCGAACTGCTTCGACACCGCGCCCAGTTCGGACGACACCACGCTGCGCAGCTTGGTGTCCGACTCCAGGATCTCGGTCAGGTCCGCGATCTCGGAGGTCAGCTTCGCCTTCTCCTGCTCCAGCTCGACCCGGTCGAAGCGGGTCAGCCGGCGCAGCGGGGTGTCCAGGATGTACGCGGTCTGCGTCTCCGACAGCGAGAAGCGCTCCATCAGGCGCTCCTTCGCCTGCTGGGCGTTGTCACTCGACCGGATGATCGCGATGACCTCGTCGATGTCGACCAGGGCCACCAGCAGGCCCTCGACCAGGTGCAGCCGCTCCTCGCGCTTGCGGCGGCGGAAGTCGCTGCGCCGGCGCACCACGGTGAAGCGGTGGTCGACGTAGACCTCCAGCAGCTCCTTCAGCCCCAGCGTCAGCGGCTGGCCGTCGACCAGCGCCACGTTGTTGATGCCGAAGGTCTCCTCCATCGGCGTCAGCTTGTACAGCTGCTCCAGCAGCGCCTCCGGCACGAAGCCGTTCTTCACCTCGATGACCAGCCGCAGCCCGTGCTCGCGGTCGGTCAGGTCCTTGACGTCCGCGATGCCCTGGAGCTTCTTCGCGTTGACCAGGTCCTTGATCTTCGAGATGACCTTCTCCGGGCCGACGTTGTACGGCAGCTCGGTGACCACGATGCCCTTGCGGCGGGCCGTCACCGCCTCCACCGTCGTCGTCGCCCGGATCTTGAACGTGCCGCGGCCCGACTCGTACGCGTCCCGGATGCCCGACAGGCCCACGATCCGCCCGCCCGTCGGCAGGTCCGGACCGGGCACGAACCGCATCAGCGTGTCCAGGTCGGCGTTCGGGTGCTTGATCAGGTGCCGGGCCGCGGCCACCACCTCGGAGAGGTTGTGCGGCGGCATGTTCGTCGCCATGCCGACCGCGATGCCCGTCGCGCCGTTCACCAGCAGGTTCGGGAACGCGGCCGGCAGCGCCAGCGGCTCCTGCTCGCTGCCGTCGTAGTTCGGGCCGAAGTCGACGGTGTCCTCGTGGATCGACTCCACCATCGCCATCGAGGCGGCCGTCAGCCGCGACTCGGTGTAGCGCATCGCGGCCGGCGGGTCGTCGTTGCCCAGCGAACCGAAGTTGCCGTGGCCGTCGATCAGCGGCAGCCGCATCGAGAACGGCTGCGCCATGCGCACCACGGAGTCGTAGATGGACGCGTCACCGTGCGGGTGCAGCCGGCCCATCACCTCCCCCACCACGCGCGCGCACTTCACGTGCGCGCGCTCGGGGCGCAGGCCCATCTCGTTGGCCTGGTACAGGATCCGGCGGTGCACCGGCTTCAGGCCGTCCCGTGCGTCGGGCAGCGCACGCGAGTAGATCACCGAGTAGGCGTACTCCAGGAAGGAGCCCTGCATCTCGTCCACGACGTCGACGTCGAGGATCCGCTCCTCGAAGTCTCCGGGCGGCGGGGTCTGCGAACTGCGGCGGGCCATCGCGGCGGGGCTCCCTTACGTGTCGCTGGCTGTGTCTCGGTAGGTCGTCGGTCGGTCGCCGAACGCCCGGGGGCGGTCGTCGGCCGTCTCCGCACCGTCCCGCCGCCGGACCCGTCAACCGGGTGCCGCCGACAGGGCGCGGCGCCCCCATTGTGGACCCTCTCGCCGACACTCCCGGTCAGCGGCCCTCTTCCGCCCCTGGCGAACGGCCCCGTCCGCGCGGACACGAACACGGCTCCCGCACGTTGCACCACAATGGGGGACGCCACACGAACCCCGACATCGACGACGGGAAGGACCCGAGCGCATGGCCAACCCGGCCCCCGCCTCCAGCCGAGGCATCGCCATCACCGAGCACCGCCTGGCCAACGGCCTGCGCGTCGTCCTCTCCGAGGACCACCTGACCCCGGTCGCCGCCGTCTGCCTCTGGTACGACGTGGGCTCCCGCCACGAGGTCAAGGGCCGCACCGGCCTCGCCCATCTCTTCGAGCACCTGATGTTCCAGGGCTCGGCCAACGTCTCCAACAACGGGCACTTCGAGCTCGTCCAGGGCGCCGGCGGCTCGCTCAACGGCACCACCAGCTTCGAGCGCACCAACTACTTCGAGACCATGCCCGCCCACCAGCTGGAGCTCGCCCTCTGGCTGGAGGCCGACCGGATGGGCTCGCTGCTCGCCGCGCTCGACGAGACGTCCATGGAGAACCAGCGCGACGTCGTCAAGAACGAGCGCCGCCAGCGCTACGACAACGTCCCGTACGGCACCGCCTTCGAGAAGCTCACCGCGCTCTCGTTCCCCGACGGCCACCCGTACCACCACACGCCGATCGGCTCCATGGCCGACCTCGACGCGGCCACCCTGGAGGACGCCCGCACGTTCTTCCGGACGTACTACGCGCCCAACAACGCCGTCCTGTCCATCGTCGGCGACATCGACCCCGAGCAGACCGTCGCCTGGGTCGAGAAGTACTTCGGCTCCATCCCCGCGCACGACGGCAAGCAGCCCCCGCGTTCGGGCGAACTCCCCGAGACCATCGGGCGGGAGATCCGCGAGGAGATCCACGAGGACGTCCCCTCGCGCGCCCTGATGGCCGCCTACCGCCTCCCGCACGACGGCACCCGCGAGGCCGACGCCGCCGACCTCGCCCTCACCATCCTCGGCAGCGGCGAGTCCAGCCGCCTCTACAACCGGCTGGTCCGCCGCGACCGCACCGCCGTCGCCGCCGGCTTCGGCCTGCTGCGGCTGGCCGGCGCCCCCAGCCTCGGCTGGCTCGACGTCAAGACCTCCGGCGACGCCACCGTCGAGCGGATCGGCACCGCCGTCGACGAGGAGCTCGCCCGCTTCGCCGCCGAGGGCCCCACCGCCGAGGAACTCGAACGCGCCCAGGCCCAGATCGAGCGCGAGTGGCTCGACCGGCTCACCACCGTCGCCGGCCGGGCCGACGAACTGTGCCGCTACGCCGTCCTGTTCGGCGACCCCAAGCTGCTCAACGACGCCCTCCCCAAGGTCCTCGACGTCACCGCCGAAGAGGTCCAGGCCGTCGCCAAGGCCCGGCTCCACCCCGACAACCGGGCCGTCCTCGCCTACGAGCCGACCGCCGCCGCCGAGACCGACGCCGACTCCGACGCCGCTTCCGAAGAGGAGGGTGCCGCCGTATGAGCACCGACTTCGTTCCCGCCATGACCTTCCACCCGCAGCCCCGGCCGGGCACGCCCAGCCCCTGGGACTTCCCCGCCCCCGAGCGGGCCGCCCTCGGCAACGGCATCACCGTCCTGCACTGCCACCGGCCCGGCCAGCAGCTGGTCGCCGTCGAGGTCCTGCTCGACGTCCCGCTCGCGGCCGAGCCCGAGGGCCTCGACGGCATCGCCGGGATCCTCGCCCGCGCCTTCAGCGAGGGCACCGACAGCCTCAGCGCCGAGGAGTTCGCCGCCGAGCTGGAGCGCGCCGGCGCCACCCTGGACGCGCACGCCGACCACCCGTGCATCCGGATCTCGCTGGAGGTCCCCGCCTCCCGGCTCCAGCGCGGCCTGTCCCTGCTGGCCGATGCCCTGCGCGCCCCCGCGCTGCCCGAGGCGGAGATCGAGCGGCTGGTCGCCAACCGCCTGGACGAGATCGTCCACGAGCAGGCCAACCCCGCCCGGCGTGCCGCCAAGGCCCTGTACGCCGAGCTCTTCGACGCCGCCGACCGGCTCTCCCGGCCCCGCGCCGGCACCGCCGACACCGTCAAGTCGATCGACCGCGCCGCCGTCAAGGCCTTCTACGACGCCCACGTGCGCCCCGCGACCGGCACCGTCGTGGTGGTCGGCGACCTCACCGGGGTGGACCTGCCGGCGCTGCTGGAGAGCACCCTCGGCACCTGGACCGGGACGGCCGTCGAGCCGTCCGTCCACGCCCCGGTCACCGGCGACGACCGCGGCCGCGTCGTCATCGTGGACCGCCCCGGCTCCGTCCAGACCCAGCTGCTCATCGGCCGGATCGGGCCCGACCGCCACGACCCGGTCTGGGCCGCCCAGACCCTCGGCACCTACTGCCTCGGCGGCACCCTCACCTCCCGCCTCGACCGCGTCCTGCGCGAGGAGAAGGGCTACACCTACGGCGTGCGCGCCTTCGCCCAGCCGCTGCGCTCGGCCGCCGACGGCAGCGGGCGCGCGATGCTCGCCATCAGCGGCTCGGTGGACACCGCCTCCACCGCCCCCGCGCTGGCCGACACCTGGACCATCCTGCGCACCCTCGCCGCCGAGGGCCTCACCGACGCCGAGCGCGACGAGGCCGTGCAGTTCCTGGTCGGCGTCGCCCCGCTGAAGTACGAGACCGCGGGCTCGGTCGCCGGCACGCTGGCCGACCAGGTCGAGCAGTACCTGCCGGACGACTACCAGGCCGAGGTGTACCGGCAGCTCGCCGAGCTGCGCACCGCCGCCGCCACCGAGGCGGTCGTCGCGGCCTTCCCGCCGGACCGGCTGGTCACCGTCCTGGTCGGCGACGCTGCCGTGATCGCCGACGACGTGCGGGCGCTCGGCATCGGCGAGGTCACCGTCGTCAGCTGACGCCTCTCGCCGTTCCGTCCGGCCCGGTGGAGCACCCGCTCCGCCGGGCCGGACGCGTTTTTAAATCCATTGCGGGCCGCACCCGTTCCGTGGATAGATGTTCCCCGGCGCACAGCACGTGCGCACTGCGACGAGGGAAGGGAGGCGGTCACCATGCGGGTCGAGCAAGCCATACGACGACGCTCCCCAAGGCCGTACTCCCCCCGTACCGCGACCCTGGGCGTCTGAGCCCAGCCCTGAACTTCCCCGAGCCGCGCCGGGATCCTTTCGCGCGGCACCCCACCCTTCTGCGAACCACCCGACCTCTGGAGGTCGTTCAACCATGACGTACACCGAGGTGCCCGGCGTCCGGGTCCCGATCCGGATGTGGACCGACCCGGCGACGGTCGAGGGCCAGGCCCTCCAGCAGCTGCGCAACATCAGCTCCCTGCCGTGGCTGCACGGCCTCGCCGTGATGCCCGACGTCCACCTGGGCAAGGGCGCGACGGTCGGCTCCGTCATCGCCATGAAGGACGCGGTCTGCCCGGCGGCGGTCGGCGTCGACATCGGCTGCGGGATGAGCGCGGTGAAGACCTCGCTCACCGCCGAGGACCTCCCGGACGACCTCTCCGTCCTGCGCCGCGAGATCGAGCGGGCCATCCCGGTCGGCCGAGGCCTGCACACCGACCCGGTCGACCCGACCAAGCTGAACGACTTCCGCGCGGCGGGCTGGGACGACTTCTGGCAGCGCTTCGACGGCATCGCGGAGGACGTCAAGTGGCGCCGCGAGCGGGCGATGCAGCAGATGGCGACGCTCGGCGGAGGAAATCACTTCATAGAACTGTGCGTTGATACGACCGGTGCGGTCTGGCTGATGCTGCACTCCGGATCGCGCAACATCGGCAAGGAGCTGGCCGAGCACCACATGGGCGTCGCCCGCGCGCTGCCGCACAACCAGGGCCTGATCGACCGGGACCTGGCCGTCTTCCTGGCGAAGACCCCGGAGATGGCCGCCTACCGCCAGGACCTGTTCTGGGCGCAGGAGTACGCCAAGAACAACCGCGCGCTGATGATGGCGCTCTTCCAGGGCGTCGTCCGGCGCGAGTTCACCAAGGCGGAGGTCACCTTCGACGAGGTCATCAGCTGCCACCACAACTACGTGGCGGAGGAGCGGTACGACGGCGTCGACGTGCTGGTGACCCGCAAGGGCGCGATCCGGGCCGGCTCCGGCGACCTCGGGATCATCCCCGGCTCGATGGGGACGGGTTCCTACATCGTCCGCGGTCTGGGCAACGCGTCGTCGTTCAACTCCGCCTCGCACGGCGCCGGCCGCAAGATGAGCCGCACCGCGGCGAAGAAGCGGTTCACCGCCCGGGACCTGGTCGAGCAGACCAAGGGCGTGGAGTGCCGCAAGGACGGCGGCGTGGTGGACGAGATCCCGGGCGCCTACAAGAACATCGAGAAGGTCATCGAGCAGCAGAAGGACCTCGTCGAGGTGGTCGCGCACCTCAAGCAGGTCGTCTGCGTCAAGGGCTGACCGAAAGCCGATCGGGGTGCCGCCACGGTG
>NZ_JBHVJT010000039.1:59783-83199 GCF_042798815.1 Kitasatospora sp. NPDC057738
GGAGGGGGGGGGGGGGGGACGCCCCCCCCCCTCTTTTCTCCCCCCCCCCCCCCCCCTTCCTCCCCCCCCCCCCCGATCGGGTGTGTGCTGCGAGGCTCAGGCCGCGGCGGGGAGCTCGTCGAGGCCTTCGGAGACGAGCTTGGCGAGGCGGTCGAGGGCGTCGTCGGCGTTCTCGGCGTCGGAGGCGAGGATGACCTCGTCGCCGCCCTGGGCGCCCAGGCCGAGGAGGCCGAGCATGGAGGCGGCGTTGACCGGGTTGCCGCCGGGCTTGGCGATGGTGATCGGCACGCCGGTGGCCGTGACGGCCCGGACGAAGACGGAGGCGGGACGGGCGTGCAGGCCCTCGGCCCAACCGATGGTGACGCGGCGCTCAGCCATGAGACGTGCCTTTCCGGTGAAGCTGGTCACGGCCGTGCTCAGGGGGAGCGGGGGAAGCGGCCATGTTGTCTAGACCAGTGTTGCACGCAGGCGGCCCCTGGAAACCGCCGCGTTCAGGAGTTGTGATTGTTTCTTTTCGGGGCATAAAACCCGGTCGATGGCGCTGTCCACCCTGCCGTGAGCACGCGCCCGGCGCCATTCGGCCCGCCGCCGGATAACCTGACGAATGTGGAAGACCCCGCAGTGGCGAACCCCGAGCAACCCGACTATCCGCAGCACTGGGAAGCGGACATCCTGCTGCGTGACGGCGGCACGGCCCGGATCCGGCCGATCACCCCCGCCGACGCCGGCCGGCTCGTGGAGTTCTACGAGCAGGTGTCGGACCAGTCCAAGTACTTCCGCTTCTTCGCCCCCTATCCGCGGCTCTCCGACAAGGACGTCCGCCGCTTCACCCACCACGACTTCGTGAACCGGGTGGGCCTCGCGGTGGTGGTCCGGGACCGCTTCATCGCCACCGTCCGGTACGACCGGATCGACGCCGAGGGCCGCCCCTGCGACACCGGCACCGACGCCGAGGTGGCGTTCCTGGTGCAGGACGCCCACCAGGGCCGCGGCGTGGCCTCCGCCCTGCTGGAGCACATCGCGGCGGTCGCGCAGGAGCGCGGCATCCGCCGCTTCCAGGCCGAAGTGCTGCCGGAGAACCGGAAAATGGTGAAGGTCTTCACCGACGCCGGGTACACCCAGCACCGCAGCTTCGCCGACGGCGTGGTGCACCTGGAGTTCGACCTCGAACAGACCGACCGCTCGCTCGCCGTGATGCGCGCCCGCGAGCACCGCGCCGAGGCGCGCTCGGTGCAGCGGCTGCTCACCCCGCGCTCGGTGGCGGTGATCGGGGTCTCCCGCACCCCGCAGACCGTCGGCCGGGCCATCCTGCGCGACCTGCTGGGGGACGACGCCCCGGCCGACCGCGCGGTGTACGCGGTGAACCGCAACGCCGCGCCCGGCACCGAGCTGGATGGCGTCCCGGTCCACCGTTCGATTCTGGACATTCCCGGACCGGTGGACCTCGCCGTGATCGCCGTCCCCGAGGGCGCCGTCCCGGCCGCCGTCGCCGAGTGCGGCGCCCACGGGGTGCAGGGCCTGGTGGTGGTCACCGCCGGCTACGCGGAGACCGGCCCGGAGGGCCGGGACCGCCAGCGCGCGCTGGTCCGCCAGGCCCGCGCGGCCGGCATGCGGGTGATCGGCCCGAACGCCTTCGGCCTGATCAACACCGACCCGCAGCACCCGCTGAACGCCTCGCTCGCCCCGCGCCTGCCCGGTAGCGGCGGCTTCGGGATCTTCTGCCAGTCCGGCGCGATCGGCGTGGCCCTGCTGGAGGCCGCCCACAAGCGCGGCCTCGGCGTCTCCTCCTTCGCCTCGGTCGGCAACCGCTCCGACGTCTCCGGCAACGACTTCCTCCAGTACTGGGCCGAGGACGACGCCACCCAGGTGGTGCTGCTGTACCTGGAGTCCTTCGGCAACCCGCGCAAGTTCACCCGGATCGCCCGCCGGCTGGCCGCCGTCAAGCCGGTCGTGGTGGTCAAGGGCGCCCGGCACACCGGCAGCCTGCCGCCCGGCCACGCCGTCCCCGCCACCGCCACCGGCCTGCGCGACGCCACCGTGGACGCGCTGTTCGAACAGGCGGGCGTCACCCGGGTGGCGACGATCACCGAGCTGTACGACACCGGCGAGCTGCTGGCCCAGCAGCCGCTGCCACCGGGGGACCGGGTCGCGGTGGTCGGCAACTCCGACTCGCTCGGCCTGCTCACCTACGACGCCCTGCTGAGCGCCGGCCTGCGCCCGTGCACTCCCGTCGACCTCACCACCGCCGCGACCGGCGAGAACTTCCGGATCGCGCTGGACGTCGCGCTCGCCGACCCGGCCGTGGACGCGGTGATCGCCGTCGCCATCCCGCCGATCGGCACCTCCGCCCACGCCTTCATGGGCGGCCGGCTGACCGGCGAGGACGACCCGGCGATGGGCTCGGACGACCCGGAGATCGCCGCCGCCCTGCTCGAAGCGGCCCTGCGCGCCCGGGAGCTGGGCAAGCCGCTGCTGCTCACCCACCTGGCGCTGACCGACCTGCCGACCCGGCTGCGCCCCGGCGGCATCCCCGCCTACGCGGCGCCCGAGCGGGCCGTGAACGCCCTCACCCACGCCGTGCACTACGCGCAGTGGCGCCGCCGCACGGCCGAGGCCGAGGAGACGGCGCGCGTCCCCGAGCTGGACCGGATCGACGAGCCCGGCGCCCGCCGGCTGGTGGAGGCGGCGCTGAGCACCCGGGCCGCGGTGGCCGCGCGCACCCAGCCCGGCGGCGCCCGGATCACCCTGCCCGAGGCCGGGGCCCAGGAGCTGCTGGCCCGCTACGGGATCGACGTCTCCCCGGTGCGGCCGGCCCCGGACGAGGAGACGGCCGTACGGGCCGCGGGGACGCTCGGCTACCCGGTGGCCCTCAAGGCGACCGCCCCGCACCTGCGCCACCGCCCCGACCTGGGCAGCGTCCGGCTGGACCTGACCGACGAGGCGGTCCTGCGCCGCGCCCACCGCGAACTGGACGCGCTGCTCGGCGGCGCCGCGCAGGCCGAGCTGGTGGTCCAGCGGATGGCGCCGCGCGGCGTGGACACCGTGATCGCCGCCACGGTGGACCCGGCGGTCGGCGCGATCCTCTCCTTCGGCCTGGCCGGTGCGCCGGCCGAACTGCTGGGCGACACGGCGCACCGGCTGGTTCCGGCCACCGACCAGGACGTCGCCGGGCTGATCCGGGAGGTCCGGGCGGCGCCGCTGCTGTTCGGCTGGCGCGGCGCCGAGGCGGTGGACACCGGCGCGCTGGAGGAACTGCTGCTGCGGGTCTCGCAGCTGGTGGACGACGTTCCGGAGATCGCCTCGGTGGATCTCGAACCGGTGGTCGTGGCCCCGCACGGACTGGCGATCCTGGGGGCGCGGGTACGGGTCGCACCCCTGCCGGTCCGCAGCGATCTGGGCCCGCGCGCGATGAGCACGCTGTAACCTTCCTTGGTTGCGCCCTGCCCGGGCGCTGTTGTCCGAAGCTCGGCGCCGTGCCGCCCGCTTCGTCGGCGGACCATGCCAGGATGGAGATATGGCGAAGACCGGTACCACCACCACTCAGGACCTGCGCTCGGCTATCGAGCGCAGCGGCTACTACCCGGCCCTGGTGTCCGAGGCGGTCGAGTCCGCGGTGGGCCCGGAGCCGATCAGCTCCTACCTGGTGCACCAGGAGACGACGTTCGACGCCAACGAGGTGCGCCGGCACGTGACGGTGCTGGTGCTCACCCCGACCCGGTTCGTGGTGAGTCACACCGACGAGCAGTCCGGGGCCGAGGGCAGCCCGGCGGTGCCGTTCGCGACGACGTCGACGGAGAGCGTCCGGCTGGACCGGATCGGTTCGGTCGTGCTGAGCCGGATGGTGGCGAACCCCGAGACGTACACCCCGGGCACCCTGCCGCGCGAGGTGGTGCTGACGATCGGCTGGGGCGCGGTGCAGCGCCTGGACCTGGAGCCGGCCGGCTGCTCGGACCCGAACTGCGAGGCCGACCACGGCTACACCGGCTCGGCCACGGCCGACGACCTCTCCCTGCGGGTGAGCGAGGCCGGCGACGGCCCGGAGACGGTGGCCCAGGCGCTGGTGTTCGCCCGGGCGCTGTCCGACGCGACGATCAGCACCAGCCCGCGGGTCTGAGCTCCGCCGCATCCGACCGACCGCACCGCTACGAATCCGGTTCCATGTCCTTCGTTCCTGCCGACGGCTACGACGCCTTCGAGATCCTTGACCCGGCCACGGCCCCCGCGCCCCCGTACGGCAGCGGCTCGCTGTGCGACCTGCTGCCCTCGGTGGCGGCGGGGCTGGGCGTCCCCGGGTTCACCGCGACGCTCCCGATCGCCCCGGCGGACCGGGTGGTGGTGTTCCTGGTGGACGGCCTGGGCTGGGAGCTGCTGCTGCGCCACCCCGAGTACGCGCCGTTCCTGTCCTCGCTCGTCGGGAGTTCGCTGGGCGGCAGCGGCCGTCCGCTGACCGCGGGCTTCCCGTCGACCACGGCGACCTCGCTGGCCTCGGTCGGCACCGGCACGCCGCCGGGCCTGCACGGCCTGGCCGGGTACACGGTGGCGGTGCCGGGCGCCGGCTACCTGATGAACCAGCTGCGCTGGCAGCCGCCGACCGACCCGCACGCCTGGCAGCCGTACCCGACGGTCTTCGAGCGGACCCACCAGGCCGGGGTGGCGACCGCGCAGGTCTCGTCCCCGCTGTTCGCCCAGACCCCGCTGACCAGGGTGGCGCTGTCCGGCGGCACCTTCCTCGGCCGCACCACGGGCGAGGAGCGGATGGACCTGGCGGCCTCCTGGCTGGCCGAGCACGACCGGGCGCTGGTGTACACCTACGTCAGCGAGCTGGACGGTGCGGGCCACCGCTTCGGGGTGGACTCGGACGAGTGGCGGATGACGCTGGACGCGGTGGACCGGCTGGCCCGCCGGCTGGCCGCGCAGCTGCCGCCGCGCTCGGCGATGTACGTGACGGCCGACCACGGCATGATCGACATCGCGCCGGAGGACCGGATCGACTTCGACGAGGACTGGGAGCTGGGCGCCGGCGTCGCCCTGCTCGGCGGCGAGGGCCGGGCCCGGCACGTGTACGCGGTGCCCGGTGCGGCGGCCGATGTGCACGCGGTCTGGAGCGAGGTGCTGGGCGACCGGATGTGGGTGGCCACCCGGGACCGGGCGATCGAGGCGGGCTGGTTCGGTCCGACGGTGGACGAGCGGGTGTACGCCCGGATCGGCGACGTGGTGGCCGCGGCGCGCGACGACATCGCGATCGTCGCCTCCCGCAACGAGCCCGGCGAGTCCGCGATGATCGGTCTGCACGGTTCGATGACCCCGGTCGAGCAGTTCGTGCCGCTGCTCGAAGTCCGCGGTTAGCCGGGCCGCGCCGCCCACTTGACTTATCTGTGCCCGAACTCCCTTGATTTGAAAGGCCTTTGCTCCACCCATGGCTGAACTGGTGTTCTTCTCGGGCACGATGGACTGCGGCAAGTCGACGCTGGCGCTGCAGATGGACCACAACCACACCGCGCGCGGCCGGCAGGGCGTGATCCTCACCCGCAACGACCGGGCGGGCGCGGCGACGATCTCCAGCCGGCTGGGCCTGCGCGCCGACGCGGTCGAGGTGACGGACGACTTCGACTTCCACGCGCACGTGGTGCAGCGGATCTCGGCCGGCGGGCGGGTGGACTACCTGATCTGCGACGAGGCGCAGTTCTTCGCCGCCGAACAGGTCGACCAGCTGGCCCGGGTGGTGGACGAGATGGGCATCGACGTCTACACCTTCGGCATCACCACCGACTTCCGCACCCGGCTGTTCCCGGGCTCGCAGCGGCTGATCGAGCTGGCCGACCGGGTGGAGGTGCTCCAGGTCGAGGCGCTGTGCTGGTGCGGCGCCCGGGCCACCCACAACGCCCGGACGGTCGGCGGCGTGATGGTGGTCGAGGGCGCGCAGGTGGTGATCGGCGACATCTCGGTGGACCGGGACGAGGTCGGCTACGAGGTGCTGTGCCGCCGCCACCACCGCCGCCGGCTGACCGCCGCGACGGCGCGCGCCTCGGTGCTCTCCCCGGACGTGCTGCCCTTCGAGGAGCAGCAGGCCTGAGGGGAACGGCAGGCCCGAGGGGACCGGCAGGCCGGAGCGGAGCAGCAGGCCCGGGAGGGCCGGCGGCCCGCAGGCACCGGCGCCCCCCGGACGGCCGCGGCCGCTACGGAATCACTTCCAGCACGGAGAAGTGCCCGCCCTGCGGGTCGGCGAGCCGGGCGGCGCGGCCGCGGGCGGTGTCGTGCGGTTCGACCAGGACCCGGCCGCCGAGCTCCACGGCGTGACGGGCGGCCAGCCCGGCGTCGCGGACCACGAAGTGGGTGCGCCAGCGCGGCGGGTGGCCGCGCAGCTCGGCGCGGTGCCGGATGCCGGCGACCGGCCGCTCGTTCACCAGCAGTGCGGTCTCGTCCGCGGTGGAGCGGACCGGGCGGCCGAACACGGTGGAGTAGAAGGCGGCGGCGCCCTGTGCGTCGGGGGTGAGCAGTTCGGCCCAGGCCGGGGCGCCCGGTTCGCGGCCGGCCTCCCGGCCGAGGTGCTCCTCGCCCTGCCAGAGGCCGAAGACCGCACCGGAGACGTCGGCGGCGATGGCCATCCGCCCGGCGCGTTCGGCCTGGAGCGGTCCGACGGCGACGGTCCCGCTGCACTCGCGGACCAGCTGGGCGGTGCGGTCGGCGTCGTCCACGGCGAAGTAGGTGGTCCACTGCACCGGGAAGCCGGTGGCGGTGGAGACGCCGAGGCCGGCCACCGGCGCTCCGTCGAGCTCGGCCCGGACGTAGTCGCCGAGCTGCCCGGGCCCGGGCGTGTACGTCCAGCCGAGCAGGGCGCCGTAGAAGGCGCGGGCGCCGGGCAGGTCGTCGGTCAGCAGGCTGACCCAGCAGGGCGTGCCCTGGGCCAGTCGGAGTTCCACGGCGGGCAATGCGGGCCTCCTCGTGGGTGGTTGGCGCACGGAAATCCACGCGCGCGAGGGTGATGCTTCCACCCTGGCGGGCGCCCAACCCTCGGGCCGCGCGGAGAATCCGGCAAAGACCCCACAAAGAGCGGCGGTTCGGGCGTGTCCCGACGGATTCCGTCGGATTTCGCGGGTCGGACTACGGCAAGGAGCCGGATGCCCCGTCGCCGGCGCCGCGCTGCGCGACAATGGCCGCCATGACCACCACCTACAACGACGGTTCCCCGCTGATCTCCGCGGCCGAGCTGCGGGAGGCGCTGGCCTCCGCGCTGCCGCCGGTGCTGCTGGACGTGCGCTACCAGCTGGTCGGCGCCGCGCCGGGCGGCCCGACCGCGGCCGAGGAGTACCGGGCCGGTCACCTGCCCGGCGCCCACTTCGTCGAGCTGGACCGGGACCTGGCCGCCCCGCCCCGCGCCCCCGGCCGTGGCCGCCTCCCCCCCCTGCCCGACCCTAGGGAGTTCGGCGCGGCGATGCGCCGCTTCGGGGTGAGTGCGCTGCGCCCGGTCGTGGTGTACGACGGCGCGGCCTCGATGGCGGCGGCCCGGGCCTGGTGGCTGCTGCGCTGGGCCGGGCACCGGGACGTCCGGGTGCTGGACGGCGGGTTCGCGGCCTGGCAGGGGGCCGGGCTGCCGGTGTCGACCGAGCCGCCGGAGCCGGGGGAGGGCGACTTCAAGCCGGTGCCGGGGCAGCTGCCGACGGTGGACGGGGACGGCGCCGCGGCCCTGGCGCGCGGCGGCCTGCTGCTGGACGCCCGGTCCGGGGAGCGCTACCGGGGCGAGAGCGAGCCGGTGGACCCGCGGGCCGGGCACATCCCGGGCGCGGTCTCGGCGCCGACGGCCGGGAACGTGGGCCCGGACGGCCGGTTCCGGCCGGCCGCCGAGCTGGCCGCCCGGTTCCGGGCGCTGGGCGCGGGGGAGCGGGAGACCGCGGTGTACTGCGGTTCGGGCGTGACGGCGGCGCACCAGATCCTGGCGCTGGAGGTGGCGGGTCTGCCGGCCGTGCTGTACCCGGGCTCGTGGAGCGAGTGGTCGAGCGACGAGTCGCGTCCGGTGGCGGTCACCGAGCAGCCGGGCTGAGCCTGCGCGCACCCTGCGGCGGGATCCCCCGACGGGTGCGCAGCGGTAGGGGGCGCCGGCTCGGCCGACGCCCCCCACCAGCGTGCTGCTGCGCTACTACTCCTGCTTCTTGCGCCGGCTGCCGAAGACGATCTCGTCCCAGCTGGGCACGGTGGCCCGGCGGCCGGGCCGGACGCCGTCCGCCTCGGCCTGCCGGTCGGTGGTGCCGACCAGGCGCTCACGGTGCGGGGCGACGGCGCGCGGCATCAGGATGTCGGCGTAGGCCGAGCCCGCGCCGACGGCCGGGGCGGCCGCCGCAGCGGCCTCCTCGCTCTCCTCGGCGACCTCGGCGGGCACCGGTTCGATCGGGGCGGGGGCGCCGACGGCGAGGTCGCCGCGGAAGGCGGGGACCACGTCGAGCAGGCTGGTCAGCGAGTCCCGGGCCTCGGCGGTGGCCTCCCGCGACTCGCGGACCTCGCGGGCCGACATGATGCGGTCGGCCGAGGGCCGGTCGATCATCGGGCGGGGCGGCCGCTCGTGGGGGAGCCGGGCGATCCGCGGGATGAACGGGAAGACCGACTCCTCCTCGCGCTCGACGTTCTCGCCGATCAGCGCGCGGGCCTCGTCGTCGTTGGGCTGGACCAGGCGCCGGGGCGGGTCGTACGTCCAGGAGGCGCTGCGGCCCTCGCCGTCGGCCCGGTAGGAGAGGATGACCTCCCAGGTGCCGTCGTCGCGCCGCCAGGAGTCCCAGCGCTCGGTCTCCTTCTCGGCGCCGCGCAGCGCGAGCCGCTCGGCGACGGCCTCGCCGAGCTGCGGACCGGGGGACTCGCCGTTGCGGCGGATCGCGGTCTTGCGGGCGCGCTCGGCCATGAAGGCGCGCTCGGCGAGCACCGGGCCCTCGAAGCGGCGGACGCGGTCGACGGAGATGCCGGCCGCCTGGGCGACCTCCTCGGCGGAGGCACCGGCTCGTATCCGGGCCTGGATGTCCCGGGGCCGCAGATGGCTCTCGACCTCGATCTCGATCTGGCCGAGGCGCGGACGGTCCCCGCGGATGGCGGCACGCAGCCGCTCATCGATGGGAAGGGTGTACTCCGTGCTGTCGGCAGCCTTGAGCACCAGCCGTGTGCCGTCGTTGCTGACGGCCACAACCCGCAGTTCGGGCACGGTTACCTCCCGGGTGGTGCCTGCCGACGTCACCTGCGTCGCTGCTCCCGTACTGAGTGTGGCCTGCCCACTGGCGACTGGCCACAACCTTGCTGAGTTCCCCGGCGTGTCGGGCTTATGCCCGCGCGCGCCGCTGTGGCACGGTTGCCTTTTTGCCACGCCGTCCGTCGGCGTCGCGCCTGGGTGTCCCGGCCGTCCTCGCACGCGGAGTGTTCGCGACGATCCGGGACCGGCGTCGCCGTGCGTGCCCGTTCAGTGGCTCCTCGTCAAGCTACCGGTGTAGACGTAGTCGACAAGTCGACCCAAGGCTCGGGCTTTACGAACAGTACTCCATTCGTGGCATCCAGCGGGGCGGCTCGCCGCTCAAGTCTCCCGCGATTCACGGGAATCTCAAGAGCGCGCTCCCCCAATGGCGGACCACCGTCGGATGAACGGTGATCATCTTCACACAATCCGGGTGCGGAGAACCGCATTTTCGTCCCTTGTGTCCTTCTTTGTGCAAGATGGAGAGCCTTGTTCGAGGAACAGTCGTACGGACCGAGGGATGTTGATGCCGGAGCGGAGCCCCGCCGAGGAGGGCGGAAAGGTCAAGGAGGAGCGCAGGCGCATCGATCTGAGTGTGGCTCAGGTCGCGGCGAGTGCGCTGGCCACGGTGGTGGGCGCGCTGCTGGCCTCCGAGCTGGGGGTGTACGGCACGATCCTGGGCGCCGCCGTGGTGAGCATCGGGGCCACCACCGGTGGCGCGGTGTTCCAGCACATCTTCAAGCGGACCGGTGAGCAGCTGCGCGAGGCGGTGGACCGGGGGCCGAACCAGGCCGTCAACACCCTGCGGCAGGCGCCGGTGGAGACCGGGCCGTCCGGGACGCGGGCGCAGCCGCCGGTGATCACCTCGGAGTGGAACGAGCCGCAGGTGGTGCGGGCGCGCCGGCGGTGGGGCTGGAAGACGTACGCGGCGGTGTCCGGGCTGGTCTTCGTGCTGGCGATGGCGCCGATCGTGGCGTTCGAACTGGCCACCGGGCAGCCGGTGTCGGCGACGGTCAAGGGCGAGTCCGGCAACGGCACGTCCTTCGGCGGGGCGCTGACGTCCAAGTCCGACAAGTCCGACCGGCCGCAGGACGCCCCGACGGACCGGCCCGCCCCGGGCGGCCGCCCGGGCCAGGACACCGCGCCGTCCGGCGGGGCCTCGGCCCCGGCGACCACCAGGCCGAGCCGGGAGCCGGGCGACACGCCGAGCACCGGCGCGGGGACGGCCTCGCCCTCGGCGGGCCCGGGCGCGACCCCGTCGGCCGGCGCCTCCCCGTCGGCGGGCGGCGGGAAGCCCGGCGGCGGCACGACCCCGCAGCCGCCGGCGCCGAGCGAGGCCCCGGCGAGGGAGCCGCTGAAGGAGCCGGCGAAGGCGCCGGTGGCCCCGCCGTCGGCCGGCGGGACCGCCGCGACCTCCTAGGAGACGGTCTAGGCGCCCAGCACCCGGCGCAGGTAGTCGTTGCCGAACACCCGCTGCGGGTCGACCTCGTCGCGCAGCGCGGTGAAGTCGCCGAAGCGCGGGTAGACGCCGGCCAGGTACTCGGCGTCGCGGGTGTGCAGCTTGCCCCAGTGCGGCCGGCCCTGATGGGCGGTCATCAGCTGTTCGACGCCGGTGAAGTAGCCCTGGTCGGCGGTGCCCCGGTAGAGGTGGACGGCGATGTAGGCGCTGTCCCGGCCGGAGGCGGTGGAGAGCCAGAGGTCGTCGGCGGGGGCGAAGCGCACCTCGACCGGGAAGCTGACCTTCCAGTCGGAGCGCTCGACCAGGGCCTTCAGTTCGCGCAGCACCTCGCCGACGGCCGCGCGCGGCACCGCGTACTCCATCTCCACGAAGCGGACCTTGCGCGGGCTGGTGAACACCTTGTACGCGGTGTCGGTGAAGCTGCGCTCGGACCAGGCCCGGCTGGCCATCGAGGCGATGGAGGGGATCGAGCCGGGGAAGCGCCGGCCGACCCGGCAGGCGCCCTCCCAGACGGTGTTGGAGAGGAAGTCGTCCTCCAGCCACTCCTTGAACCGGGGCAGCGGGGCGGCCGGGCCCTGACTGCGGTTGTTGCGCTTGGTGGCGCAGCGGTCGGTGTGCGGGAACCAGTAGAACTCGAAGTGCTCGTTGACGGCGGTGAGGTCGTCCAGGCGCTCCAGCACCTCGTCGAAGCCCATCGGCTGTTCGTGCGCGGTGAGCAGGAAGGCCGGCTCGACGCCGAAGGTGAGCGCGGTGATCACGCCGAGGGCGCCGAGGCCGAGCCGGGCGCCCTGGAAGAGCCGGGGGTTCTCGGTGGGGGAGCAGCGCCGGACGGTGCCGTCGGCGAGGACGATCTCCAGGGCGCGGATCTGGGCGGCCAGCGAGCCGGAGTCGCGGCCGGTGCCGTGGGTGCCGGTGCTGGTGGCGCCGGCCACGGTCTGGACCTCGATGTCGCCCATGTTGGTCAGCGAGAGGCCCTCGGCGGCGAGGACCCGGTTGAGCCGGTGCAGCGGGAGGCCGGACTCGACGGTGATGGTGCCGGCCTCGCGGTCGATCCCGCGGACGGCGGTGAGCGCGTGCGGGCGGATCTGGACGCCGTCGCCGGCGGAGGCGATGGAGGTGAAGGAGTGGCCGGAGCCGACGGCCTTGACGGTGCGGCCCTGTTCGGCGGCCCGCAGGATCTCCTTGGCCAGTTCCTCCGCGGTGCCGGGGGCGGCGGCCCGGGCGGGCCGGGCGCTCTGGTTGCCGGCCCAGTTGGTCCACCGGGCGGGGGTCGCGGTACTGGCCTGGGGCATTGCGCTGCCTCCTGCTCCGTGGCCGAACGGGTCGGCGCGGTCCGGGGCGGCGCTACCGCCCTACCCGCCGGTACGGCCCGCGGGTAGGGCGAGAGACTAGTCAGTTCACCGGTCGGCGTCTACGGGTCGTCCGGCCCCGTCGGCCGCAGCCTCGGCGGTGGGTTCGGTGGCCAGTCCGGCGCGCAGCCGGGCGAGGCCGGCGAGGGCGGCGACCACGCCGAGCAGGCCGGCGGCCAGCGGCACCCAGTAGCCCGCGGCGGCTCCGGAGGCGTCGACCACCCAGCCGCCGGCCGAGGACCCGACCGCGACGCCGAGGGCCAGGCCGGTGGTGGTCCAGGTCATGCCCTCGGTCAGCTGGGAGGCCGGGACGAGCCGTTCGACCAGGGCCATCGCGGTGATCAGGGTGGGGGAGATGGCGATGCCGGCGATCAGCAGCGCGGCGCCGACCGCGACCAGCCCGCCGACGCCGTGCACCGCGTGGGCGACCAGCAGCAGCGGAACCATGCTGACCGCCATGAACAGGACGCCGACGAGGAAGCGCACCGCCATCGAGCCGGTGAGCTTGAGGGTCCCGAAGACCACCCCGGCCAGGCAGGAGCCGAGCGCCCACAGGGCGAGGATCACGCTGGAGATCGACTTGTGGCCCTGGGCCTCGGCGTAGGCGACGGTGACCACCTCGACCGAGCCGAAGATCGCGCCGGTGGCGACGAAGGTCACGATCAGCACCTGGAGGCCGCGGTTGAGGATGACCGAGCCGCCCGCGTGCCGGGCGGCCGGGTGGACCGGCGGCTCGGTGGAGCGCTGCCCGGCGAACAGCAGCACGCCGACGGCGAGGAAGATCCCGGCGAGCAGCACGCCGGCCTCGGGGAAGACGGAGGTGGCCAGGCCGATGGAGAGGATCGGGCCGACGATGAAGCAGACCTCGTCGACCACGGCCTCGAAGGAGTAGGCGGTGTGCAGCTTGCCGGTGTCCTCGCGGTAGAGGTGGGCCCAGCGGGCGCGGACCATCGCACCGGTGCTGGGCATCACTCCCATGCCGGCGGCGAAGAGGAACAGCGTCCAGTCCGGGGCCTCCAGCCGGGCGCAGAGCAGCAGGCCGGTGACGGCGACGATGGTGATCGCCATGGCGGGGACGATGATCCTCCGCTGGCCGTGCCGGTCCACCAGCCGGGAGACCTGGGGGCCGAGGATCGCGGCGGAGACCGCGAGGCAGGCGGAGACCAGGCCGGCCACTCCGTAGGAGCCTCTGAGCTGGGACAGCATGGTCACGATGCCGATCCCGGTCATGGAGATCGGCAGCCGGGAGACGAAGCCGGTGGAGGAGAAGGCCAGAGTGCCGGGGGAGGCGAATATCTGGCGGTAGCTGGACAGCACGGGAGCTCCGGGCAGGGGGAGTAAGGAACAAGGCTGGCAAACACAGCTTACGTACGTTGGCAAACGGTATTTTCCGGACACCCGCGCGGCCCCCGCGACGGCACCCGGCCCCTCAGTGGCAGGATCGGTGCCATGTCCGACGCGCGCAAACCCTCCCCCTCCGGCGCCGCCCCGTACGACGCCCTGCTGCTGCTCTCCTTCGGCGGGCCCGAGGGCCCCGAGGACGTCGTCCCGTTCCTGGAGAACGTCACCCGCGGCCGCGGCATCCCCAAGGAGCGGCTGAAGGAGGTGGGCAAGCACTACTTCATGTTCGGCGGGGTCAGTCCGATCAACGGGCAGAACCGCGAGCTGCTCGCCGCGCTGCGCAAGGACTTCGCCGAGCACGGGCTGGACCTGCCGGTGTACTGGGGCAACCGGAACTGGGCGCCCTACCTGGTCGACACCCTGCGGGAGCTGGCCGCCGACGGCCACCGCCGGATCGCGGTGCTCGCCACCAGCGCCTACGCCGGCTACTCGGGCTGCCGCCAGTACCGGGAGAACCTGGCCGACGCGCTGGCCGCGCTCGCCGAGGAGGGCGTGCCCGCTCTGCGGGTCGACAAGCTGCGGCACTTCTACAACCACCCGGGCTTCGTCGAGCCGATGACCGACGCCGTCCTGGCCGCCCTGGAGGAGCTGCCCGAGGCCGTCCGTCCCGGCGCCCGGCTGGCGTTCACCACCCACTCCGTCCCGGACTCGATGGCCGAGACCTCCGGCGCCCCGGACGACCCGGCCCGCGGCGAGCCCGGCGGCGCGTACGTCGCCCAGCACCTGGACGTGGCCCGGCTGATCGCCGCCGCGGTGGCCGACCGCACCGGCGTGGCCGAGCGGCCGTGGGAGCTGGTGTACCAGAGCCGCAGCGGGGCCCCGCACACCCCGTGGCTGGAACCCGACGTCTGCGACCACCTGGAGGCCCAGCACGCCGACGGCGCGCCCGCCGTGGTCATGGTCCCGATCGGCTTCGTCTCCGACCACATGGAGGTCAAGTACGACCTCGACACCGAGGCCGTGGCCAAGGCCGCCGAGCTCGGCCTGCCGGTGGCCCGGGCCGCCACCGTCGGCGCCGACCCCCGGTTCACCGCCGCGGTGCGCGAGCTCGTCCTGGAGCGGGCCGCCGTCGAGCGCGGCGAGCGGGTGACCCGCTGCGCCCTCGGCACCCTCGGCCCCAGCCACGACGTGTGCGCGGTGGCCTGCTGCCCGAACCCGCGCGCCCCGCGTCCGGCGGTCGCCGAGCACTGACCGCCCGTCCCGCGCGCCCGGTCCGTCCCGCGCGCCCGGTCCGTCCCGCGCGCCCGGTCCGTCCCGCGTGCCCTGGCCGCCCCGCGCGCCCCGTCCGTCCTGCCGTCCCGTCCGTCCCGTCGCTCCGGAGGAGAACCCCGTGCCCACCCCCGCCCTGTCCGACGACCGGCTCCTCGACGACCTGCTGGAGGTCGCCCTGGACGCGGCCCGGCAGGCCGGCGCGCTGCTGCGCGACGGCCGCCCCGCCGACCTCGGCGTGGCCGGCACCAAGAGCAGCCCGGTCGACGTGGTCACCGAGATGGACCTCGCCTCCGAGAAGCTCGTCCTGGAGCTGATCACCGACCGCCGCCCGGAGGACGGCTACCTCGGCGAGGAGGGCGCCGAGCGGCCGGGCACCAGCGGGGTCCGCTGGGTCGTGGACCCGCTCGACGGGACGGTCAACTACCTGTACGGGCTGCCCTCCTGGGCGGTCAGCGTGGCCGCCGAGGTGGACGGCCGCGCGGTCGTCGGCGTGGTGTACGCCCCGGCCCGCGGCGAGCTGTTCCACGCCGTCCTGGGCCGCGGTGCCCGCCTCGACGGCCGGCCGGTCTCGGCCCGCCCGGCCCCGCCCTGGGGCCAGGCGCTGATCGCCACCGGTTTCAACTACGTCCAGTCGGTGCGGGTCCGGCAGGCCGAGGTGCTGCTGGCGCTGATGCCGCAGGTGCGCGACATCCGCCGGGGCGGGGCGGCCGCGGTGGACCTGTGCGACGTCGCCGCCGGGCGGCTGGACGGCTACTACGAGCGCGGCCTCGCCCCCTGGGACCGGGCGGCCGGCTGCCTGATCGCCGCCGAGGCCGGGGCCCTGGTCGGCGGCCGTCCCGGGCACGGCCCCGACGGCGAGCTGACCGTGGCCGCCGCCCCCGGGGTGTACGAGCCGCTCCAGGAGCGGCTGGCCGCGCTGCGCGCCTGGGCGGACTGACCGGTTCCGGCCGCCCCGCCCGCGGAACCCGCGGGTCCGGGCGGGGCGGCCCCGGACATGCGAAGAGCCCTGGCATACGGGGAATGCCAGGGCCTGGGTTTCGCACGGCCCCCGCAGGGCCGCTGGTGCCGGAGATCCGGCGACTGGTCGGTGTGCCGGACGGGTCAGGCAGCGGTGCGGTGGCGCTCCAGCACCGTGTCCACGCCGTGCTCGGCGGCGAGTCGGCGGAGGTCGTCCAGCTCGGACTGCTCCACCTCGGCGAGGAACTCGTCCCCGGCCTCGATCGCGCGGTGCAGATCCTGCTCGGCGTTGGCTATGCGCTGCAGGATTCCGGCCTTGAAGGCGTCCATACGGGCCCCCTTACTGTGTCGGACGTGCACGGTCGTGCGCTCTCCGCCCCGAGGAGGTCCAGCCGGTGAAAGCACCGAGCCCGGATGGTGGTGAAGGTCCGGATAGGTGCGGAGACGGCCCTTCGGCCGCTCCCGGTGATGTCCCAGCCCCAGGGCCGGCGCGGATGAACGCACGGCGGGTGGGTGCGACCGGCCGTCAGCCAGATCGCGGGTGTGCAGCTGTCCTCCCCGCCCCGGAGGGCGGGAAACCTCCCGGCGGAAGAAAGTTGCCTGTGTCACAGTCCAAGCGGAGTGCTGCGGGTGCGAACGGTGACGGCCGGGGGCTCCGGCTCCGTGCCCGAGGGGCAGCTTATCGCTGCTTTACCGCCGGACCAGGCAGGATGGAGGCACCGTCGGAGCCGCGCGTCCGCTTTCCGGGGCCGGCCTGGAGAAGGGACAACGACCGTGCGGGTTCTCGTCGTCGAGGACGAGCAGCTGCTTGCCGAGGCCGTCGCGACCGGCCTGCGCCGCGAGGCGATGGCCGTCGACGTGGTGTACGACGGGGAGGCCGCGCTCCAGCGCATCGCGGTCAACGACTACGACGTCGTCGTCCTGGACCGCGATCTTCCGCTGGTGCACGGGGACGACGTCTGCCGCAAGGTGGTCGAGCAGGGCCTGGCCACCCGGGTGATCATGCTGACCGCCTCCGGCGACATCAGCGACCGGGTCGAGGGCCTGGAGATCGGCGCGGACGACTACCTTCCGAAGCCGTTCGCCTTCAGCGAACTCGTCGCCCGGGTAAGGGCGCTGGGCCGCCGTGCGACCGTCCCGCTGCCCCCGGTGCTGGAACGCGCCGGCATCTCGGTCGACCCCGGCCGGCGCGAGGTGATCCGCGACGGACGCACCGTCCAGCTCGCCCCCAAGGAGTTCGCCGTCCTGGAGGTGCTGATGCGGGCCGGCGGCGCCGTCGTCTCGGCCGAGCAGCTCCTGGAGAAGGCCTGGGACGAGCACACCGACCCGTTCACCAACGTCGTGCGCGTCACCGTGATGACGCTGCGCCGCAAGCTCGGCGACCCGCCGGTGATCGTCACCGTGCCGGGCTCCGGCTACCGGATCTGACGACCGGAGTCCGCCCGACCCCGGACTCCCCGCCGTACGCGCCCGCCCCGGCGGACGCCCCGAGAGGACCATCATGACCACCCCGCCCCCGGCCGGCGGGGCCTCCGGCGCGCCCGCCGGCGGCCCGCGTGCCGTCCCGCCGAAGCCCCTGACCCCGCCGCGCGTCCACCGCCCCGGGCACTACACCCCCGGCGACGGCATGCTCGCCTGGCTGCCCTTCCGCCCCACCATCCGGATGCGGCTCACCCTGCTCTACGGCGGGATGTTCCTGATGGCCGGCGTGGTGCTGCTGCTCCTGATGTACGTGTTCTTCCAGGACGCCGTCTCGTACCTGGCGCCGCGCAAGCTGGTCTTCGACGGCAGCCTCCGGGTCACCAGCCCCGACGGCGTCAGCACCACCATGAACAGCGCGGACTACAACCAGTGGCAGGCCGCCGACTACCTGGCGCGCTCGAACTCCGCGCTCAACACCCTGCTGCGCAAGTCGCTGACCATGCTGGTCTGCCTCGCCGTGATCGCCTTCGCGGCGGGCTACGCGATGGCCGGCCGGGTGCTGCGCCCGCTCGGCCGGATCACCCGCACCGCCCGCGACGTGGCCTCCTCCGACCTGCACCGCCGGATCGAGCTGGACGGCCCGGACGACGAGCTCAAGGAGCTCGCCGACACCTTCGACGGCATGCTGGACCGGCTGGACCGCTCCTTCGACTCCCAGCGGCGCTTCGTCGCCAACGCCTCGCACGAGCTGCGCACCCCGCTGGCGATCAACCGCACCCTGCTGGAGGTCCAGCTCTCCGACCCGGCGGCCTCGTCCGACCTCCAGCAGCTGGGGAGGACCCTGCTGGCCACCAACGAGCGCAGCGAGCAGCTGGTCGAGGGCCTGCTGCTGCTCGCCCGCAGCGAGAACGAGCTGACCGACCGGCGCCCGGTGGAGCTGTCCGAGGTGGCCACCCGGGCGCTGGAGCAGACCCGCGGCGAGGCCGACAAGCGCGAGGTCGAGCTGCGCGCGAAGCTCGATCCGGCCATGGCCGCCGGCAACGGCGTGCTGCTGGAGCGCCTCGCGCTCAACCTGCTGCAGAACGCCGTGCGCTACAACACCCCGGGAGGCTGGGTCGAGCTGGCCACCACGGCGGTGCCCGGCGGCGGCGAGCTGGTGGTCTCCAACACCGGCCCGATGGTGCCCGGGTACGAGCTGGAGCACATCTTCGAGCCGTTCCGCCGGATCAAGGGTGCCGACCGCACCCGCAGCGACAAGGGGGTCGGGCTCGGCCTGTCCATCGTCCGCTCGGTGGTGCGCGCCCACGGCGGCACCATCGAGGCCACGCCGCGCGCCGGTGGCGGACTCACCATGAGGGTCCGCATCCCCTCTCCGTAAGGGTCGAACGACCCTTCCGTAGGCGACCGTTCCCAGCCGCCCCCGCCAGGCCCGTCAAGACGACATAAGGCCTGGCGGGGGCGGCTTGTCTTTTCCGGCCCGAGCAACTTACGGTGTCGTAACCTACGCAACCGTAGGTGAATCCGTCGGCGGCCCGTCGGCGGGTCCGCACGAAGTGTCCCCGTCTCAACGCGCCCGTCCCAGCGCGTGCCGTCCCCTCAGGAGCAAGACCGTGACCATCGCCCCTGTGCAGAGCAGCAGCTCCCCGCTCGTCGCGAGCGGCTGGACCGACGCGCGGCTGATCCTCGCCCTCGAAGAGGTCGTCGAGAAGGAGCTCAACCGCCACCTGGCCGTGGCGAAGGAGTGGATGCCCCACGAGTTCGTCCCGTGGAGCCAGGGCCGCGACTTCGACGGCGTGCTGGGCGGCGAGGCCTGGTCGCTGGAGCAGTCCCGGGTGACGGCGGTGGGCCGGGTGTCGCTGGTGGTGAACCTGCTGACCGAGGACAACCTGCCCAGCTACCACCACGAGATCGCGACCATGTTCGGCCGCGAGGGCGCCTGGGGCACCTGGGTGCACCGCTGGACGGCCGAGGAGGGGCGCCACGGGATAGCGATCCGCGACTACCTGCTCGCCACCCGGGCGGTCGACCCGGTGGAGCTGGAGCGGGCCCGGATGAGCCACATGTCCGAGGGCTTCGAGTCCGACAACGCGCACAGCATGCTGCACTCGGTCGCGTACGTGGCCTTCCAGGAGCTCGCCACCCGCATCGCGCACCGCAACACCGGCAAGTACGCCGGCGACCCGCTCTGCGAGCAGCTGCTGGCGAAGATCGCCAACGACGAGAACCTCCACATGGTCTTCTACCGGAACCTGCTGAAGGCCGCCCTGGAGATCGCCCCGGACCAGGCCATGCGGGCCGTCACTGACGTCGTCACCGACTTCCGGATGCCCGGCCACGGAATCCCCGGCTTCGAGCGCGCCGCCGCGCAGATCGCCATCGGCGGGGTGTACAACCTGCGTATCCACCACGACGACGTGCTCCAGCCGGTGCTGCGCCACCTCAAGGTCATGGAGATCGGCGGGCTCGGCCCGGAGGGCCTGCTGGCGCAGAACGAGCTGGGCGTCTTCCTGGACGGGCTGGACGATCAGGCCCGGAAGTTCGAGGAGCGCCAGGCCGCCCTGCTGGCCCGCCGCGCGGCCCGGAGGACCGCCGGCTGAGGCCCGGCACCGGGCGGTCGGAGTGGGTGGATTTTCCGTGATTTGACCAGGAAGATTCTTAACGTGACCAAGCTCACATCGTGTCGCTCCGCGATTCCGGGCAACCCCGGAGAGTGATCACCGGCCCAGGGGTGCCGATCGCCGTCCGTGACCGGATTTCGGCCCCCGGCCGGTCCGCGGGATCGGTCGGTCTCCCTGGTGGGCACGGGATTTCTCAGGCGCCCGCACCGGTCTTGCTCACTGTCCGTGTCTGGTTTATCGGGTCCGACAGGGGTCGGCGATGGCCCAGCGTGAGGCCTTCCGCAGGCCCGGGGATCACCCCGATGGAGCCCGGGCTGAGTGTCGATTGAGTAACAGGGCTTGAAGTAAGGCAAAATCTCCGCCTCGGGTCGGGCACAAGACCGACCCCCCATGCGTTACGTGCGCTGGAGATACCGCACACACCGCACAACCCGGAGGGGGAGAGCGACAAATGGCAACCGACTACGACACCCCACGCAAGACCGACGATGACGTCAACGAGGACAGCATCGAAGAGCTCAAGGCTCGGCGGAACGACAAGGGCGGCAGCTCTGTCGACGTCGACGAGTTCGACGCCGCGGAGGGCATGGAGCTTCCCGGCGCCGACCTCTCGAACGAGGAGCTCGCCGTCCGTGTCCTGCCGAAGCAGGCCGACGAGTTCACCTGCATGAGCTGCTTCCTGGTTCACCACCGCAGCCAGCTCTACAGCGAGAAGAACGGCAACCCGATCTGCCGGGACTGCGGCGCCTGAGCACCGCGGCGGACAGGGCCCGGTGCCCGCGGCTGCGCCCGCGGGACCGGCACACCGCTCCTTCCGGCCCCGGGCAGCGGGGCCGGACGGCAGGTCCGGGTACCGTCCGGCAGGACGGGCCCGGCAGGACGGAGTCGGCCGGGAACCCGGTCAGGACAAAGTCGTAGGGACGGTCCCGCAGCAGCGGAACCGTCCCTCTCCGTTTGTCCGGCCTCTTCGGTTCGTCCGGCCGGCGTCTTCGTCCGGCCCGGGTCCTGGCCCGGCCGGCTCGGGCCCGCCTCAGGTGCGGGCGCCGCGCCGGGCGTCCTCCAGGGCCTCCGCCAGCTTCATCGGCGAGCGGGTCGACAGGTACAGGTACGGCGTCGGGTCGGCCGGGTCGGTCACCTCGACCCGCAGCGCCGTCGGGACGTAGCTGCGCAGCAGCATGAAGGCGCGCGGATCGGCCTTCGGGCCGCGCCAGGCCGCCGCCTCGGCGGGGCTCAGGGCCTGAGCGTCGCCGAGCGCGTCCACCGGGATCCGGGCCGGGCCGGCCACCAGTGAGCCCTGGACCACGCGGATGCGGGCCGAGCCGTAACTGCTGATCGCGACCGCGCCGGCGGCGATGCCGACCACCAGCCCGATCAGCGCGGCCGGACCGCTGACCCGGATCAGGATCAGCGCGAGCGTGAGACCCACCGCGATCGGGAGCAGCCACCAGGAACGCGGCACCGTGAGGCGTTCGTCGTACATGCCCCCCATTGTGGTCGCCCTGACGTCCGGCGCGGGACGCCACCCCCACCGGAGGCCCCCTACCCCTGGGTAGGGTTGGCCCCCGTGACCGGTACGACAGCCCCCAGCACCCCCACCGACCGGCCGGCGCCCGTCATGCCGCCGACCCCGACCACCCCGCCGCCGGACGCCGTCCTGCCGGAGCGCCACCCCCGGGCGCCCGCCCCCGGCACCCGGCTCGGCTCCCACTACGAGCACTGCTTCGGCTGCGGCCCGCAGCACCCCGGCGGCCTGCGGATCGACGCGGTCGCCGGCGAGGGACTCGACGTCACCGCCGAGTTCGCCGTCCGCGACGCCCACCAGGGCGGCCCGGGCCTGGCCCACGGCGGGCTGCTGACCACCGCCATGGACGAGACCCTCGGCACGCTCAACTGGCTGCTGCACGCCCCCGCCGTGACCGGCCGGCTGGAGACCGACTTCCTCAGCCCGGTACCCGTCGACTCGGTGCTGCACCTGCGCGCCTGGATCACCGGTGTGCACGGCCGCAAGATCTACAGCGCCGCCGAGGCGCGGATCGGCGGCCCGGACGGACCGCTCGCCGTCCGCGCGCAGGCCCTCTTCATCCAGGTGAAGCTGGAACACTTCACCACGCACGGTCGTCCCGAGGACATCGAGAAGGTCCTCGACGACCCGGATCTGATGAAGCGCGCACGAGCCTTTGAGGTGAACCCTTGAGTGATACCCCCCGCCCGCAGCTGGACGTCCTGATCAAGCGCATCGACCCCGAGCTGCCGCTGCCCGCCTACGCGCAGCCCGGGGACGCCGGTGCCGATCTGCGCACCACCGTCGACGCCGAGCTGGCGCCCGGCGAGCGGGCCGTCCTGCCCACCGGCATCGCCGTCGCCCTGCCGGACGGCTACGCGGCCTTCGTCCACCCCCGGTCCGGGCTCGCAGCTCGTTGCGGCGTTGCCCTCGTGAACGCCCCGGGGACGGTCGATGCCGGGTACCGTGGAGAGATCAAGGTGATCGTCGTCAATCTGGACCCGCGCGAGGGGGTCAGCTTCCGCCGAGGGGACCGGATCGCCCAGCTGGTGATCCAGCAGGTCGAGAAGGCCCGTTTCCACGAGGTGGAGGAGCTGCCTGGGTCGGCACGTGCCGAGGGCGGGTTCGGGTCGACCGGCGGCCACGCCGCGGTCTAGCATGCCCGCGGCCTCGCAGGAAGCCGAGCAGGTATTCGCATCGGTCTTGGACCGGGAAGGACAGTGACCGTGTTCCGTCGTCGCCAGAAGAGCGAGGACGCTGTCGAGCAGCTCGCCGACGACGCCATCAGCGCCGACGAGACGGCCGATGACGTCGAAGGTTCCGCCGAGAGCGAGAACGTGACCGAGCTGGACCCGGCCGACAGGGTCGGCCTGCCGCCGGCCCCCCGGCCGGACGGTCCGTGGGACCACTCCGAGCTCGAGAACCCCGAGGAGGGGCGAGTCGACCTCGGGGGTCTGCTGGTCCCCGGTGTCGAGGGCATGGAGCTGCGCGTCGAGGTCGCCGGTGACGCGATCGTGGCCGCCACCCTCGTGCTCGGCAACAGCGCCATCCAGCTCCAGGCCTTCGCGGCCCCGAAGTCCGAGGGCATCTGGGGGGAGGTCCGGGAGGAGATCGCCAACGGCATCACCTCGCAGGGCGGCCTCATCGAGGAGGAGGAGGGCCCGCTCGGCTGGCACCTCCGCGCCCAGGTCCCGGTGCAGCTGCCGGACGGCACCCAGGGTGTGCAGCTGGTGCGGTTCGTCGGCTGCGACGGCCCGCGCTGGTTCCTGCGCGGTGTGATCTCGGGCCAGGCCGCGGTGCAGCCGGAGATGGCCGGGATCCTGGAGCAGGTCTTCCGGCAGACGGTCGTCGTGCGCGGCGAGTCCCCGATGGCTCCCCGTGACCCGATCGTCCTGAAGCTTCCCGAGGATGCCCAGATGGTCGCCGACGGTGGCGGGGCCGCCGCCGCCGGCGGCGAGGGCGACAACCGCTTCGGCGGCACCTCGCTCGACCCGTTCGCACGCGGTCCGGAGATCACCGAGGTCCGCTGACCCGGCTCCGACCGGCCTCGACCGGCACCGATCGCCCCTGCCCGGATCCCCGGGCAGGGGCGATTTGCATGTGACGGGCCGGTCCCCGTACAGTTCCGGAGTCGCCGCGGGAGACCGGGGCGGCAAAGCGGAAAGCAAATCCGATGAATGAAACTCCGGAAAACGGGGCGGAAAACATCTGATAAGCTGGAAACACGAAAGAACGAAGCCCGGAGGGTCCGCTGGAAGGCGGTCCGAAGGAAGCGTCCGTTCCTTGAGAACT